>VDHG01000051.1 GCA_006228005.1 Testudinibacter crocodili | reverse complement strand
CCTAGTACGGCTTTGCCGTGCTAGGCTAAAAGGATTAGTTTTAGCTCAAATAATATACTTAAAAGATCAACAGACCCTAGTGCTATTATTCGCCTTTGCTAATTTCTACGCTCAATTTGTAAACTCGCTACGCTCAATATTGATATATGTTACTTGCCGATGCCGTACTGTTTTAATTTATTGGCAATGGTGGTGTGGGAAATGCCTAAACGGTTTGCTAGTTTACGGGTGCTGGGGTAAACATTATAAAACTGTTTTAACACACCGGATTCAAATTGATTGATAATTTGCTCCAGACTTAAGCCTTCATACTCGCTCAGCACCCACTCTGCACTGTTCACTTTGCCGCTGAAATCCGGCAGCGGTAACTGTTGCCCGGCGTCCATCGAAATCACACTACGATATAGCAGATTATACAACTCGCGAATATTGCCCGGCCAATGGTAAGCGCTCAGACTGTCTAAATAGCGATTATCATAGTTTGGAAGCGCAATCTGTAACTGTTGGCAGATTTTCGGCAGAAAAAACGCTAACAAGTGCGGTATGTCCTGTTTATGTTGGCGTAATGGTGGAATATTCAGGCTCAACACATTTAAACGATGGTATAAATCCTCACGCAGTTCACCTTTTTCTACATAATAAGCCAACGGTTTCTGCGAAGTGCAAATCACCCGCACATCGGCAGAATGCTCTTGCTCCTCACCGACACGGCGATAACTGCCGTCGTTCAAAAAACGTAGCAGTTTTGCCTGCAAGCTCAAAGACAGTTCATTGATCGAATCCAATAACACCGTACCGTTGTTGGCATATTCAAAAAAGCCGCAGCTACTGTTGCCGTGTGTACTGTCGCCAAACATCTCTTGTTCTGCCGCCTCCGGCGGTAAACCGGCGCAATTGACGGCAATAAATTTTTCAGCCTGCCGTTTACTCCATTGGTGGCACAATTTAGCGAACATATCCTTCCCGGTGCCAGTTTCCCCTTGGATTAACAGTGGCGCATCTGAACGAGAGAATTGATTTAATTGTCGTAAAAGTTGCTGCATCTCAACACTTTCGGCGACCACTTCAGCCAATATTTCCGCTGGCGGTAATGCCGATTGCTGGTTGTTTTTATTTACCATCATCATGAATAATCCTTTACCCTTAAGCCAAACGGTTTAAAAAACGGTAGAATAAACTGTGTGAATCAGTTGCCAGCGTCGCATAACTACCCTGTTCTTGTAAACGACCGCTGTCAATGATACAAAGACGATCAAATTTTTCTAACGCCGTCAATCGATGCGTCACCATAATCAAGGTCTTATCACGGCAATGCGCCAAAATCAAATTCAGAATTTGCCGTTCAGTTTCACGATCCAAACCTTCGGTCGGTTCATCAAGCAGCACAATCGGACTATTGTTTAATAATACTCTGGCAAGTCCCAAACGGCGTTGTTCGCCACCTGACAGCGGACGACCGCCATCACCTAACCACAAATTCAGACCTTCGCCTTGCTCACTCAAATGCCCCAAGCCAACTTGATGTAGCACTGTCAGCATTTGCTGCTCGCTTACCTGCTCGTTTGCCAATTGTAAATTATCGCGCAAAGTCGCACTGAACACATACACCCGCTGACTGAGAAAACAGAATTGTTGTCGCAAAAAAGCTTCCGCATAGCTACTTAGTTCTCGCCCAGCCAACCGCACTTTGCCCTGTTGCGGGTCATAATTGCGCACGAACAGTTGTAGCAAACTGGATTTTCCACTGCCGGTTTTTCCCAACAATGCGATTTTTTCACCGGCATTCACCTGCCAATCGATCCCTTGCAACACGGGTGTTGAAACTGCACATTGCTGAGCTGTTGCCGACTCACTCGCTTCCGGATAAGCAAAAGTCACGTTCTCGACAACCAACAGCGTTTCATTACTCACAAATTCTGACTGTTGCCCGTCAAATAACACCAACGGTTGCTGTTGAATGATGTCATTCACTCGCTCTGCGGAACTGATCACCTGCCCCAAGCGCAAAAAAGCGGCGCCAAGCGGCATTAAAATCTCAAATGAAGCCAGCGCTGAGAAGGTGAACAGCGCAATATTAGCCAAGCGCAAATAGCTTTGATCGGCAAAATCAGTACCACCAGCCAGCCACAGCATCACCACGACAATCGTGCCGTTCCCCAACAGCAACAGCGCCGCCGATAAACCACTTAAATTCGCTTCTTTAGCCTGCCACCGTTGCCACTGGTGTTCACTGCTTTGCAGTGCTTGCCGCTGTTCAGGCTCTACATTAAATAGCAATAACTCTGCTTGATTTTGCAGCCAATCGAGAAAACGCACTCGATAATTTGCGCGTTCTTGCACTAATTGCTCGCCAAATTTTTTGCCTAATTGATAAAATAGCACCGGAATCAAAATCAATAGTGCAAATAACGTCAGTGCTAGGAACAATGCCAACGAACCATCAATCAGACTCAGCCCTAAAAATAGAAACAGAATCACCATCGCAGCACTGATAAACGGTGCGACCAGCCGTAAATACAGACTATCCAACGTGTCTACATCAGCGACCAACCGATTCAGCAAATCGCTGTTGCGATACCGTGCTAAAACCGCCGGAGAAAGCGGAATCAGACGCGTAAACACCGACATTCTTAACCGAGCAATCACCCGAAAAGTCGCATCATGGGTCACTACCCGTTCAAAATACCGAAGTGCGGTACGCCCGATTGCCAAACCACGTACACCGGCAGACGGATAGAAGAAATTAAATAAAATATTCGTGCCAGCCAGTGAAGCGGCTGCCAAAAACCAGCCGGACAAAGTCAACAAGCCAACACTTGCCGCCAAACCGCACACCATCAGCACAATGCCGAACAGTAAACGGAAAGCCGTATATTTAAATATCGCCAAAAAAGGCAACAGCGTACGCATCTTAATCTCTCCGTTAATCAATTGCCTGTCGGCGTTCGCTTAATAGTTCGGCGAAATAGCCATCTTGTTGACGTAATTCGGCAAAACTTCCCTGTTGCACGAGAGCACCTTCTCGCATCACCCAAATTTGGTCAGACTGTTGCAAATCTTCAATACGATGTGTCACCATGATGGTCGTTTGCAGACGACTGACTTGTTGTAACGTACTCAAAACCGCACTTTCAGAATGTGCATCCAAACTCGCGGTCGGTTCATCCAGCAACAATAAACCAGCATCGCGTAATAGCGCTCTAGCAATCGCCAAACGCTGCGCCTGTCCGCCGGAAAGCCCCAAACCACCTTCACGTATCAAATAATCCAAACCTAGCCTATCAGTAAATTCTTGCGCATAAGCAGCTTGTAACGCCTGTTGCAATTGCTGATCACTGGCTTTAGGATTGCCCAACAGTAAATTTTCCCGAATACTACCCGGCAGCAACAAGGGATTTTGTCCGACCCATGCAATTTGTTGTCGCCATTGTTGTAAATTTAACTCGCGTATTTCAATGCCGTTCACTTGCAAGCTGCCACGATACGGCAAAAAACCGAGCAATACATTCAATAACGAACTTTTGCCTGCACCACTCTGCCCGATCAACGCCACGTTTTGTTTAGGCGAGAGTGTGAAATTCAGTGGCTGGCTTAAAGGTTGCCCCTGTGGGCTAAGGATCTCTAGCTGTTGTGCCGTAATGCTAACCGTTTGATCAGCAATAATGTTCTCGCTTTGTTCTGTTTGTACCGTCAAAAAATCTTGCGACAGAAAATCTTCTATCGCGTCCGCCGCCGCAACTGCAGCGGCACGATCGTGATAGTAGGTGCCAAGGTCACGCAATGGTTGATAAAACTCCGGTGCTAAAATCAGGCTGAAAAAACCGACAAACAGCGCCAATATCACGCCACCACTGCCAAAGCTAATCTGCCCCAAATAGCTGAAACCAAAATAGACTGCCATCATCGCAATCGAAATCGAGGTAAAAAACTCCAAGACCGCAGAAGACAAGAACGCAATTTTCAGTACATCCATGGTGCTGCGGCGGAATTCATCGGCAGCCTGATTCATACTCTGTAGCGTCTGTTCAGTGCGCCCAAACAAGCGCAAGGTTTCTAAACCACGCAAACGATCCAAAAACTGCCCACTCAATCGTCCCAGCACGGTAATATTACGTTGACTGGTTTCTGCCGCTTTCAAACCAACCAACGCCATAAAAATCGGGATCAACGGTGCTGTAAACAATAAAATCAAGGCGCTAACCCAGTTGATCGGGAAAACGGCAATCAAAATAATCAAAGGGATCAATAGCGATAAAAATTGTTGACTAAGGTAGCGGGCATAGAAATTGTGTAAGTTTTCCACTTGTTCCAGCACGATCGTAGCCCAAGTGCCGCTCGGATGGATTTTCATCGCAACCGGTCCGACCGCACTTAGTTTATCCAGCACTTGACGCCGAATGACTTGTCGCAGACGTTGTCCGCCATAAAAACCTAACCGCTCACGCAGATAAAGTATTAAGGCGCGCAACAAAAAAATACCGAACAAGCCGATAAATGCACTGAGAAATTGTTGGCGTGGTTGTTGTTGAATAATAAAACCGTCCAAGATCATCGCCAGCAACCAAGTTTGTCCAATCAGTAAAACCGCACTTAAACAGCCGAGCAGGATATTCAAATAAAGCGGAGCTTTTATTATTTTTTGTTGTTGACGCAGCCACTTGGCAACGACTTTCTGCCGAGCCTTATTCATCAAAAGTCCTTAAAAAAAACAAAAGCATAGCAACTGCTATGCTCTATCTCGATTAAACGGATTAATTTTCCAATGCGTCCAGATAACGTTCCGCATCCAGTGCTGCCATACATCCGGTGCCAGCAGACGTGATCGCTTGGCGATAATTGTGATCCATCACATCACCGGCAGCAAAGACACCCTCAACAGAAGTGGCGGTAGCATTACCTTCTAATCCGGATTTCACCACGATATAGCCGTTGTTCAACGCCAGTTGTCCATCGAAAAGTGCGGTATTCGGTGAATGGCCGATTGCTACAAATACACCGTCCAATTTGATGTCTTCAGTCTGAGTCGATTCAGTATCCTGCACACGAATGCCAGTAACACCCATTTCATCGCCCAACACTTCTTGTAACGTGCGTTTGGTGTGCAGTACGATTTTGCCTTCTTCGACCCGTTTCATCAGCCGATCCAACAAAATTTTCTCACTGCGGAATTGATCACGACGATGCACCAAATGTACTTCAGAGGCAACATTCGCCAAATATAACGCTTCTTCCACCGCCGTATTGCCGCCACCAATCACGGCAACCGGTTTGTTGCGATAGAAAAAGCCGTCGCAAGTGGCACAAGCAGAAACACCACGCCCTTTATAGCTCTCTTCACTCTCCAAGCCCAAATATTTGGCGGAGGCGCCGGTAGCAATAATCAACGCATCGCAAGTGAAACTCTGGGTATCACCGCTCAATTTAAACGGGCGCACGCTTAGATCCACCTGATTGATATGATCAAACACAATTTCGGTATTAAATTTTTCTGCGTGTTGCAACATACGCTGCATCAATTCCGGACCAGTGGTATCAGCATAATCCCCCGGCCAGTTTTCAATTTCAGTGGTGGTGGTCAACTGTCCACCTTGTTGCAGCCCTGTGACCAACACCGGATTCAAATTTGCCCGTGCCGCATAAACCGCTGCGGTATAACCCGCCGGACCGGAACCTAAAATCAATAATTTGCAATGTTTAACTGTCATTATCCTGACTCCATTTTCTGTTGTCGAATGTCATCATTATAGCGAAAAGCCGTCAATTCGCCATTGAATTTGTTGCCTTAATACAGCAAGGCGTAAAGTAAACGGCGATATTTATTGGTCACCGGATCGCTGCTGCCAATTGCTGCCAGAATCGATAGATATTGTTGTTTCAATTCGCCGTTCGCCACGTTCAAATCCTGCTTTAAAAAGCCGAACAGTAACGCTAACGCCTCTTCGTTGCGCCCAGCTTGATGGAGTTGCAACGCCAATTTCAAGGCGATTTCAGGGCTGGGATTACGGCTGAAATCCTGTTGCAGTTGCTGGATTTTCGGCGTATCTGCCGCTTGAATCAATAATTCGATCTGCGCCTGCAACCCCTGCCAACGGCTGTCTCGATCCTGAATCGGGATCTGGTTTAAAATCTCTTGTGCGGCTTCGGTATTTTTGATCGCGATATAGGTTTCGGCATACAGCAGCGCAATTTCACTGTTTTTACGATCCGACAAACTCCACGCCTCTTTCAGCAAAGGCAGCGCATGGTCGTAATCCTCTGCTTGCAGATAGTCCAACGCCTGATTAAATTTTATCTCTTCTTCTCGCGGTAAAATCAACGCCAAGCGGGTTTTCAGCTCTTCCTCCGGCAACACGCCGGGAAAAGCGTCTATCGGTGCGCCATCTTTAAACAGATAGGTGGTCGGTACGGCTTGAATTTGGAATTGACGCACAATGGTCTGCTGTTGCTCACAATTGACTTTCACCAACACAAATGCGCCATTATGCTGCTCCGCCAGACGCACTAAAAGTGCGGTAAAGTTTTCTGAGGCGGTATCGCCAGGCATATAAAAGCTGAATACCAATGGAAACTGCTGGCTAAGCTGAAGCACTTCATTAAAATTTTGTTCAGTAATATCAATCAGGTAGTCTTTATTATTCATCTTATCGAGCCTCTCATATAAATTTTGCTTTATTTTTTCGTTTGTTATTCATCTGCAAGTTACTTCACTGAACGCCGCCCCAAAAACGAGTGTGACAAGGTAGTACCGTCCACGTTTTCCAGCTCACCGCCCACCGGAATACCGTGGGCAATGCGAGTGACATGAATGTCATATTGTCGGCAAAGTTCAGCAATATAATTTGCCGTTGCATCACCTTCTACCGTCGGATTGGTTGCCAAAATCACTTCTTCAAAGGCTTCTTGTTGCAAGCGCTGCTGTAACAAGTCTAACCCGATATCGCGCGGTCCGATGCCATCTAGCGGTGAAAGATGTCCCATCAGCACAAAATAGCGGCCGGAATATTGTCCGGTCAGTTCTAGGGCTTGAATATCAGACGGCATTTCAACCACACACAACTGGCGGTTCTGCTGACGACGAGGATTTTTACAAATTGCACAGCACTCTTCTTCAGTAAAGGTGCGGCATTGACTACAGTGCCCAATCTTGCTCATGGCTTCCTGCAAGGCTTGCGCCAAATTAATACCGCCACTGCGATTGCGCTGCAATAGATGGTAAGCCATGCGTTGTGCCGATTTAGGTCCGACGCCGGGGAGGCAACGTAGCGCCTCCATTAAGTGTTCCAATAGTGGACTAATTTGCATTTTTAAACTTGTTCACTGATTTTTTAATAAACAAACCGCACTTTAAAGTGCAATTCAGGCTGCTGACAAAGGTGAAAACGCACAATATTTATTGTAAAAGTAGGGGCGGATTATATATCCGCCCGAACTGGATGTTGAGCTTTTCCTTTGTAGATTAAGTGCTTATGTCGAATTGCAAAAACGGGCGGATATATAATCCGCCCCTACTTTGCCTCATTAAATATCTTTGTCTATAACCTGAACCGCACTTTAAAGTGCGGTTCTAAGATAAATACTTTTATTTAAAACGGCATCTTGAAGCCTGGTGGCAACTGCATACCGGAGGTAACCGAAGACATTTTTTCTTTTTGCAACTCTTCGGCACGGCGCACAGCATCGTTAAATGCTGCTGCGACCAGATCTTCCAGCATCTCTTTGTCATCTTCCATCAATGATGGGTCAATTTCGATACGGCGACAATTGTGTGCCCCGTTGACGGTGACCTTTACCAAACCGGCGCCGGATTCACCAGTAACTTCCAGTTTCGCCACTTCTTCCTGCATTTTTTGCATACGCTCTTGCATTTGCTGCGCCTGCTTCATCAAGTTGCCTAAGCCGCCTTTTCCAAACATAATCTACTCTCTTTTTCTAGGGTCTGTTAATCTTTGTTTATAATTTGA
>VDHG01000050.1 GCA_006228005.1 Testudinibacter crocodili | reverse complement strand
AAAGTGCAGACTTTGTCCGAAATCAGCTTGCAGGAAACACCACGTTTTAGCAGCCGTTTCAGCGAATTGGATCGTGTGCTGGGCGGTGGCATTGTGCCGGGCAGCGCAATTTTGATCGGCGGGCATCCCGGCGCCGGTAAAAGTACTTTATTGCTGCAAGTGATGTGTGGTTTGGCGCAACAGATGCCAACTTTGTATGTTACCGGAGAAGAGTCGTTGCAACAGGTGGCGATGCGTGCCAACCGGTTGGGACTGCCGAGCGATAAATTGCGTATGCTGTCAGAAACTTCCGTTGAGCAGATTTGCAATATTGCCGATCAGGAAAAGCCGAAGGTGATTGTGATTGACTCGATTCAAGTGATGCACTTGGCGGATATTCAATCCTCGCCCGGCAGTGTAGCGCAGGTGCGTGAGTGTGCTTCGTTTTTAACGCGTTATGCCAAAACCAAACAAGTGGCGATTATTATGGTCGGTCATGTCACCAAAGACGGCACGCTTGCCGGCCCGAAAGTGCTAGAACACTGCATCGACTGTTCAATTTTGCTTGAGGGCGAAGCCGATTCACGCTACCGCACTTTACGCAGCCACAAAAACCGTTTCGGAGCGGTCAATGAACTGGGTGTTTTTGCGATGACGGAACAAGGCTTGCGTGAAGTCAAAAATCCGTCAGCGATTTTTTTAAGCCGTGGCGAAGAACAGACTTCCGGCAGCTCGGTGATGGTGTTATGGGAAGGAACACGTCCTTTGCTGGTGGAAATTCAGGCCTTGGTGGATCACTCGATGCTTGCCAATCCGCGGCGGGTTGCAGTTGGGCTAGAACAGAACCGTCTGGCATTGCTGTTGGCAGTGCTGCATCGGCACGGCAATGTGCAGATGTCCGATCAAGATGTGTTTGTCAATGTGGTCGGCGGTGTGAAAGTCGCAGAAACCGGCGCCGATTTGGCGCTGTTGCTGGCGTTGATTTCCAGTTTTCGTAACCGTCCTTTACCACAAGATCTGGTCGTGTTCGGCGAAGTCGGTTTGGCTGGGGAAATTCGCCCGGTTACCAGCGGACAAGAGCGGATCAGCGAAGCCGCAAAACACGGCTTTCGTCGCGCGATTGTTCCGTTTGCCAATAAACCAAAGCACAATATCGAACAAATGCAGGTGTTCACCGTAAAAAAATTAGCAGATGCTTTAGCTGTGCTAGATGATTTTTAGCCGAGTGAAGGATAAGAGATGAAACCCAGTACAAAACTAATATCGGCATTTGCGGTGGACGGTACACTAAGTCGCCATATCAAACAATTTCGCCCGCGCGATGAGCAGTTTGCGATGGCGCAAGCGGTGGAACAGGCGATTGTGCAACAAGGGCAGTTGGTGATAGAAGCGGGCACCGGCACCGGCAAAACTTTTGCTTATCTGGTGCCGGCAATGCTGTCGGGCAAAAAAACCATCATTTCGACCGGCTCAAAAAATCTGCAAGATCAGTTGTTTAATCGTGATTTGCCGACCATTCAAAAAGCCTTGGGTTACAGTGGTAAACTGGCACTGCTTAAAGGGCGTGCCAACTATCTTTGTCTGGAGCGTTTGGATAAATTGATTGCTGAGGGCGTGTTGGGTGATAAATCGGTATTGGCATCGTTAGCAGTAGTACGAAAATGGCAGACTTCGACCGCAAACGGTGATTTAAGCGAGTGTGCCGCATTGCCGGAAGACAGCCCGATTTTACCGCAATTAACCAGCACCAGCGAGAGTTGTTTAGGCAGTGATTGCCCGAATTATACCGATTGTTATGTTTCCAAAGCACGCAAAAAAGCACTGGAAGCGGATTTGGTGGTGGTGAATCATCACCTGTTTTGTGCCGATATGGCGGTGAAAGAAAACGGTTTTGGCGAGCTGATTCCCGAAGCCAAAGTGATTATTTTTGATGAAGCGCACCAATTGCCGGATATTGCCAGCCAATATTTCGGGCAAGCGATCAGTTCACGCCAGTTGTATGATTTATGTCGTGATATAACATTATGTTATCGCACCGAAGTGAAAGATTTGAAGCAATTGGGCACAGCGGCCGATCACCTGCAAAAAATTGTGCAGGATTTTCGCCTGATGATGGGCGAGGGCAACCAACGTGGAAACTTGCGAACCTTCTTTGCTGATCCAAACGTGCAAAGATCGGTACAAAGCTTACAGGAAAATCTGGAATTTGTGCATGATGTGGTCAAATTGGCATTGGGGCGATCGCAAACACTGGACAGTATCTTTGAACGCATTCAAACCATACAGGCGCAGTTTAAGCGGATTTTAGATACCAGCATCACCGGCTATTGTTATTGGTTCGAAACCTTTAACCGCCAGTTTGCGCTGCATTTAACGCCGTTGACGGTGGCAGATAAATTTGGACAGCAGTTGCAAAACCAGCAAGCCGGTTGGATTTTCACCTCAGCAACACTGGAAGTCGGTGGCAATTTCGATTTTTTCTGCGAGCGAATGGGGATTAAAAACAGCCAGCAAAAAGTACTGGCTTCACCGTTTGATTATCCGAAACAATCACTGTTTTGTGTGCCGCGTTTTCTGCCGGGCAGTAATCACAAGCAGACCTTGGGCAGGTTGGGCGAGATGTTGCTGCCGGTGATTGAAGCCAATCAAGGACGCTGTTTCTTGTTGTGTACTTCGTATGTGATGATGCGTGGTCTGGCAGAATACCTGCGCGAACACAGCAGCTTATCGGTGTTGTTGCAAGGGGAAATGGGGAAAGGCAAACTGTTGCAGAAATTTACCGAAGAGAGCCACTCGGTATTGGTGGCAACCTCCAGTTTTTGGGAGGGGGTGGACGTGCGTGGTGATGCGTTGTCGCTGGTGATCATCGACAAACTGCCGTTTGTCTCGCCGGACGAACCGTTGTTGAAAGCTCGGATTGAAGATTGCCGTTTGAAAGGCGGCGATCCATTCAATCAGGTACAGTTGCCGACCGCGGTGATCAGTTTGAAACAAGGTGTTGGGCGCTTGATCCGTGATGTTACCGACCGAGGTGCGGTGATTATTTGTGATTCACGTTTAGTGATGCGTCCGTATGGCGCGACGTTTTTAAAGAGTTTGCCGAATGCCGCACGCACTCGAGATCTGAATCGAGTGATTAAATTTTTACAGCAAGCATAATTTATAAATAGAGTAGCAAAAATGATAAAAACAACGTTATTGGCATTAGACACCGCGACCGAAGCCTGTTCGGTGGCGTTATTGCATAATGGAGAAATATTGGCGAAAGATGAGCTGAGCCCGAAAGCGCACACTCGACGGGTTTTACCAATGATTGACGAAGTGCTGACGCAGGCGGGGATCAGCCTGAAACAGGTTGATGCGCTGGTGTTCGGGCGTGGGCCGGGCAGTTTTACCGGGGTGCGGATCGGCTGTGGGATTGTGCAGGGCTTGGCGCTGGGGGCAGATTTGCCAGTGATTGCCGTGTCAAATTTGAGCGCAATGGCACAGCAGGCTTATCAAACATTAGGCGCAACAACGGTATTGGCGGCGATTGATGCCCGTATGAACGAAGTCTATTTTTCCGCCTTGCGTTATCAACCGCAGTTAATTGATGGCAACGAGTATGCCAATTGGCAGTACATCATTGCAGAACAGGTATTGCCACCACAAGCGGTGTTGCAGCAGTTACAGCAACGGCAACAAATTGAAATATTCCAAGCGCAGCAAAGTGCGGTCTGTGTTGGCAGCGGTTGGGCGGCGTATCCACAATTTGAGCAATCTCACATTTTGTTAAAAAAATGTGAGATTTTATTGCCATCAGCCCGCTATATGCTACCGTTGGCACAATTAAATTGGCAGCAGCAACGTTATAGTAATGCACTGGAGATTGAACCGGTCTATCTACGCAACCAAGTCACATGGAAAAAGTTGCCGGGTCGAGAATAGTCTGCTATTTAATTTAGCTAGGGGCTATTGATCTTTTGTGTTTATAAATCAAGCAAAAAGAGTGTGATTTTATCCGACAGCGACCTACGGTCGCAATCGGTTAAGCATTGATGAGAGGCTTTGCCTCTCTGAAGCAGCCGCAAAGCGGCTGATCTATGCGTAACCTAGTACGGCTTTGCCGTGCTAGGCTAAAAGGATTAGTTTTAGCTCAAATAATATACTTAAAAGATCAACAGACCCTAGCCTAGCTTAGGAGGCAAATGATGAAAATATTGAAATGGATTGTGCCACTATTAGCCAGTGCGGTATTGGTGGCTTGTCAGTTGGCACCAGAGGGATTGGGGCGAGACAACGCGATAATCAGTTATAAGGCGCTGCAAACTGCAGATTTTGCCTGCAATTGTGAGCAAGTGCGGTTGGGTGGCAAAGTGATTCGGGCGACTGCACTGGCGCAACAAACTGAAATTGAAGTGCTGAGTATGGCTGTTGACCGTTTTACGGCAAAGCCGATCCTAGCTTCGCAAAGCGATGGACGTTTTATCGCCGTACTTAACGGCTTTGTCGATCCGCTCAGCCTGCAAGATCAGTATATTACCGTGAGAGGAGTTTTGAGCGGTAGACAGGAGGGCAAAATTGATCAGGCGCAGTATGTTTATCCAAAAATCAAAGTAGAGGACTACCACATTTGGCAGCAAGTGATTGAATATTATTATGACGAAGATGAGTGGGCAGATTATTGGGAAGGGCGGCGCTACGGGCGATTTTTCGGACCGATACCGACCCGCTATCCGCGCCCAGCATTAAGATAAATTAACAAAATAACAATAGACAAAATAATAAAGGAATCCCATGGAAAAAATTTGGTTCGACAATTACCCGAAAGGGGCTGAGCGTGTGATTAAAACCGATAAATACCGCTCGTTGCTGGAAATGTTTGAAAATGCAGTGCGAGAACGCCCGGATCAAGCAGCTTACATTAATATGGGCAAGACGCTGACAATGCGTAAACTGGAAGAGCGCAGTCGAGCGTTTGCTGCCTATCTGCAAAATGTGTTAAAACTGAAAAAAGGCGACCGAGTAGCGTTGATGATGCCGAACCTGTTGCAATACCCGATTGCGCTGTTTGGTGTGCTGCGTGCCGGGATGATTGTGGTCAATGTCAACCCGCTCTATACCCCGCGTGAATTGGAACACCAACTGCAAGACAGTGGTGCCGTGGCGATTGTGGTAGTGTCTAATTTTGCAGCAACGCTTGAAGGTATTGTTAATGAAACCGATGTCAAACACGTGATCTTGACCCGTATGGGCGATCAGCTCTCGTTTGGCAAACGCAATTTAGTCAATTTTATCGTGAAATACGTTAAAAAGCTGGTGCCGAAATATAAACTGCCAGGGGCGGTGACATTTCGTGAAGTGCTGAGCATCGGCAAAATGCGTCAATATGTGAAGCCGCAAGTGGCTCCGGACGATCTTGCCTTTTTACAGTACACCGGAGGCACCACCGGTGTGGCAAAAGGGGCGATGCTGAGTCATAAAAATATTTTGACTAATATTTTCCAAGCGAAATGGATTGCCAATGATTTTGTTAAAGATTCTCTGGTGCGTGAAGCGATTATTGCGTTGCCGCTTTATCACGCATTTGCTTTGATTATGAATGGGCTACTGTTTATCGAATTGGGACTGACCGGTGTTTTAATCACCAATCCGCGCGACATCAATGGTTTTGTCAAAGAACTGAAACGCCATCCGTATGTGGCGCTGACCGGGGTGAATACGCTGTTTAACGCATTGTTGAATAATGAAAACTTTAGAGAGTTGGATTTCTCTGCGTTGAAACTGTCAGTCGCCGGTGGAATGTCGGTTAATCAGTCGGTGGCAGAACGTTGGCATGCGCTGACCGGCAGCAATATTATTGAAGGCTACGGCATGACCGAGTGTTCACCGCTGGTTGCGGCTTGCCCGCCACAATCGACCGAACACAATGGCAATATCGGGGTACCGATTCCGAATACCGACATCAAAATTATCAAAGAGGACGGCACAGAAGCACAACTGGGTGAACGAGGTGAGCTGTGGGTGAAGGGTGACCAGGTGATGCAAGGCTACTGGCAACGTCCGGAAGCGACTGCTGAAGTGTTGCAAGACGGTTGGTTGGCGACCGGCGATATTGTGGTGATGGGTGAAGACAAAAACTTGAAGATTGTTGATCGCAAAAAAGATATGATTATTGTCTCCGGCTTCAATGTTTATCCAAATGAAATTGAAGATGTAGTAATGTTGAATTACAAAGTGTTAGAAGTGGTGGTAATCGGCGTGCCAGACGCCAACACCGGCGAAGCAGTGAAAGTGTTTGTGGTCAAACGTGATGAAACCTTGACTGCCGATGAGATTCGCAAGCATTGCCGTGCGTATTTAACCGGTTACAAATTGCCACGCGAAATTGAATTCAGAGACGAATTGCCGAAAAGTAATATCGGTAAAATTTTACGCCGTGTTGTTCGAGATGAAGAGCTGGTGAAACGCACTGCAAAGCAGTAAAAAATCATAAAAGCAGTACCAATAATACAAAGCAGTAGAGAATGAATAATATGCAGCAACAAAATGGGCAAGTGCGGTCAGTACTTAATTATCAATGGATAGACAGTGCCGAGTTATTGCAAACTGTGTGTGACAACGCAAGAAAAAAAACAGTGGTAGCGCTGGACACCGAGTTTATCCGTACCCGCACTTTTTATCCGAAATTAGGCTTGATACAACTTTATGACGGCGAACGATTGAGTTTGATTGATCCACTGTCACTGCTGGATCTTACACCGTTCAGTCAATTGTTGGCGGATGATTCGGTGACAAAAGTGCTACACTCGTGCAGTGAAGATTTGGAAGTTTTTCAACATTATTTCAAACAGTTACCACAGCCGATGCTGGATACTCAGATCATTGCCGATTTTCTTGGTTTTTCAGCTTCCAGCGGCTTTGCCAAATTGGTGCAGCACTTTTTTGATCTGGCGTTGGATAAAGGCGCTTCGCGTACGGACTGGCTTGCTCGCCCGTTATCAGAACAGCAATTGCAATATGCCGCAGCCGATGTCTGGTATCTGTTGCCGCTGTTTGAAAAGCTGCAACCATTGTTGGCGCAAACCGAGTGGCAAAGTGCGGTTGTGGAAGAGTGTGAATTTTTGCTCAAGCGGGCGCAGCAACCGAATGATCCGGAAAATGCCTATCTAAAAATCGGCAACGCGTGGCGTTTGCACGGCGAACGTTTATTGAGCCTGAAATGGCTGGCAAAATGGCGCATGAGAATGGCGATAGAGCGGGATCTGGCACTGAATTTTGTGGTGAAAGAGCAGGCGCTATATCAAGCGGCTGAATCGCAGGTCAAGCATACTTCAGAATTTCTTGATCTGGGATTTCACCCGAATGAGATTCGTCGGCACGGTAAAAAAATTCTACAAATTATTACCTTGGCACAAAAAGTTGAAGCTGATCAATATCCGCCGGCGATCCAACAAATTGCAACCTTACCACGTTATAAAAGCACGTTGCGAGCATTGCAACATAAAGCGGGCGAGATCTGTCCACCTGCACTGAACAAAGAGCAGCTCGCAAGTCGAAAGTTGTTACACCAATTGATTAAATGGGTTTGGACTGAGCAATCTAATCCGGAGAGATTACCCCGTTTATTACAAGGTTGGCGCCAACCTTATGGGCAGCAGTTGCTATCATTGTTGCAAACCGAAACCACCCGCTAGAAAAAGGTCGGACGGCAATCCTGTCCGACCGATACTTTTAAAGCACAGCTAATGCGGCTTCATAATTGGGTTCTTGTTTGATTTCCGCTACCAGTTCACTGTGCAGAACCTTATTCGCTTCATCCAACACAATCACCGCTCTGGCGGTTAAACCACTCAACGGGCCGCTGGCAATGGCTACACCAACGGATTCGGCAAAAGTGCGGTTTCTGAAACTAGATAGGGTCACCACATTTTCCAACCCTTCTGCACCACAGAAGCGGGCTTGGGCGAAAGGCAAATCGGCAGAAATGCACAGCACCACAGTGTTGTCTAAACCGGAAGCCTGCTGGTTAAACTTTCTGACTGAAGTGGCACAAATGCCGGTGTCGATGCTTGGAAAAATATTCAAAATTTTACGTTTGCCGTTGTAATGGCTCAGCGCCACTTCGCTTAAATCGGTGGCCGTTAAGCTGAAATCGGCAACCTGTGTTGTGACGGATGGAAATTGACCGTTCACTTCGATTGGATTGCCACCTAAATTGACTGTTGTCATGCTGTTCTCCTTTGGGTATTTAAGGGTTAACTCACGGGGTTTGATAAAGTGCGTTGAATACGCCTTTTTCAAAGTTCACCAACGGACTGCGCTTGGTTTTGCTTTCTAAGTCACCGGTTGAATAGCCGTTGATAAATTGAACAAAAGCGATACGTTCGCCTTTGGCATTTTGCATGAATCCGGCAAGATTATAAACCCCTTTTAATGCACCGGTTTTGGCAATCAGGTTTTTTGCCAACGGGGCTTCACCCATTGAGCCGCGTCCGCTCAGGGTACCGTCTTGACCGGCGATCGGAAAGGTATCCAACAAGCCGAGTGTATCTTCATGGCGGCTAATATAATCCAGCGCTTGCAACAGCGCTGCTGGGCTAATCAGATTTTGGCGCGATAAGCCGGAACCGTCAGCGATTTGACTGTTGCCGAAATCGATCTCGGCTTTTTTGCTGAGAATTTGCCGCATTGCCAGCGCACTTTGCTGGAAGGAAACCGGTTTTTGATAATATTGATACCCGATCCGACGAAAGAGGCTATCCGCAATTTGATTATCGGATTTTTTCATCATCTGCTTCAATAAATCTGGTAATGGTTTGGAATAGTGGCTGGCAAGAATTGTGCCGTTAGTTGGTTGCAGCGCCAAGCGGATTTGACCATTGACATTAATTTTTAATTTTTGTAGTTGATTCATCACAATAGCGATCGCATAGGCGTCGGTATCCTGCACTGCAAAACTGAGGCCAAAAGGGTTGCTTTGCCGTGCAATACAGCCTTTTAAGGTGTAGCGATTATTATCATTGACCACCACATCAAAAGCACAATTTGCCGCTTCTTGTGCTGATACGATCCGTACTTGACTGAAAACCTGTACTGGAAAATGCGACGGCACGCGGGCTTGCACCAGTTCGCCGATCGCACCGTTAGCATTTAGCTCCACTGAAAAACAGTTGCCGTCAATGCTGGCAGCGGAAGGAGGTGCATTAAAACACATCGTCAAATCGTTCCAGATCCAGCCCAAACCGCGATCGTGACTGTTAAAGATGCTGGTATCCAACACAATATTGCCGTTGATCGTATCAATTCCCTGCCGTTTCAGTTGTGCCAGAAGTTGATAAAGCTGACCACTGCGCAAGGTTGGATCGCCGCTAAAGCGAATACTCAGATCGCCTTGCAGGGTTTTGTTGCTAATGTTGGCGCTGCTGACCAAATCGGTTGCGAATTGAAATTGATCGCCTAAACTTAACTTAGCGGCAAGTGCGGTAAACACTTTTTGCGTACTGGCGGGCAACATCAAGATCTGCTGATTATAGTCAGCAATGGTTTGCTGTCGGTTCAAATTTTCCGCCGCAAAACCGACGCTGGCACCGTTGGGCAAGTAGGAAATATAGTCATTAAGATTGACATTGGCTTGGACAGGTGTGGCATTTAACCAAGTCAGCCCAAGTAGTGAAAATACGATATTTTTGAATATAGTCGATTGAAGTTGGAATCGTTTCATAGTTTGAGTAGTGACGGATGTTGAGCGTTATTTTTTGGGTTGCCTTTTTTTATAAGACGTCCATAATAGAGCCATCAGCCAACGAGGTAAATGATTATTTCACGGCAAATTGTCATACAGTGTAAATCGTGCTGAAAGCGATTTAACAAGCCATTTTAAAAGACATGGCGAACAAGCAAATCACTACAGCATACAAACTATATTGTCAGATTATTGACAAAGAT
>VDHG01000005.1 GCA_006228005.1 Testudinibacter crocodili | reverse complement strand
AAAGACAAAGACAAAGATAAAGCTCGAAGAGTTTAAATCAGATTAGCTTGTGGCCAATCAGATGACGGAGGACGGAAGACAGATGACAGTCGTAGAAGAAAGCGAGTGTTGTGGGTTGGAGGTGGTCATCGAGAGTATCGTGAAGAGAACAAAGAAATAGAATAAAAGAGACAAGAGAATCAAGCCGAATTATTCCGGCGGCGATAGTGCAGTAGACCCACCTGAACCCATGCCGAACTCAGAAGTGAAATGCTGTAATGCCGATGGTAGTGTGGGGTCTCCCCATGTGAGAGTAGGACACCGCCGGATTTTACTGAATACAGTACAACGACCCTTAGCAGCGATGCTAAGGGTTTTTTGTTTGCGCTATTTTGGGAAAGTGCAAGTGAATTCAAAGTACGGTTGACCGCACTTTGAGTTTTGGATTAAGCATGGGCTCTGGCAAAGGCGCTGGCTTCAGCGATTAATTCCTCGTCGGGTCTTTTGCCGGTATAAAGCTCAAACTGTTCTACTGCCTGCAACACAATCACTTCTGCTCCAGAAATTGTTTGCTTTCCCAGTTTTTGTGCGGTAGTGATTAATGGAGTTTCCGCCGGCAATGCTACCACATCAAAAGCGGTGGTCGCTTGTTCGATCATTGCCAAGGGAAAGGAAAGCTCGGTTGCCTCTTTGCCCCCCGTCATTCCAATTGGGGTGACGTTGACGATAATATCTGCTTTCGCCTGCTTGAGGCTAGCCATATATTGATAACCATACAATTCGGCTAATTGCTTGCCGGTTTGCGGATTTCTGGAGCATACGCTGAGCATTTTGAAGCCGGCGTCTTTAAATGCGGCGACTACTGCTTTCGCCATACCACCACTGCCATGTACGATTACACTGGATTTTGGGTTAAGCTGATATTTTTCGATCAGTTTGGCGATCGCAATATAATCAGTGTTATAGGCTTTTAAATAACCGTTGTCATTGACAATGGTGTTGACCGAATCAATCGCTTTGGCGGAGGCGGAGAGTTCATCTAAAAACGCAATACAACTCTCCTTAAACGGCATGGAGACCGCGCAACCGCGAATGCCCAAGGCGCGCACGCCTTTTACGGCATGCTCAATATCTTGGGTGGTAAAAGCTTTATAGATGAAATTCAAGCCTAGCTTCTGGTAAAGGTAGTTGTGGAATAGGGTGCCAAAATTACCGGGTCTGCCGGAAAGCGACATGCAGAGCTGGGTATCTTTATTAATCATAAGCGTCTCCTTGTTGACATTGTTTTCAGTATAATTGTAAATGTTGTTGGTAGATTTGATCTGAGTCGTTTTTTTGATAAAAAACTGAAACGATTCAGTTTGAGTTAAAAGTGCGGTCAGTCAAAACCGCACTTTAGATCTATTGCCAATTCTTTAATTTAGATGTTTTGCCTATGCCCGGATTAAAACTATTGGTCGGATCCAGATCGCGATAGAATTTTTTGAGCTCTGGTTTGGCATGATAAAGATGACCGACATTGTGTTCCGCCGGATATTGTGCGCCACGTCGATCAAGCAATTCCAGCATTTCTTCTTCCAATGCGGTCGGGTCAGTTCCTTTTTTGGCAATATAATCCTGATGGAATACATGGCACATAAAATGCCCATAATACAGTTTATGAATAAATTTTTGATCAAGTTCAGCAGGCAAGGTTTCAAACCATTCGCGATCATTGCGGCGCAGCGCCACATCCAGCGCGACAATATCTTCAACCGTTTTGTGATTAATAATCCGATAACGGACGGCGGCACCGGCAACCGCAAAACGGTGCAGCATCGCCGCTTGCGATTCTTGTGGATTGCAAACAAAAAAGTCACCGCTATGTTCGGAAAAATAGGAGTTTAGAAATGTTTTGGCTTCTTCAATACCGTTTCCGGCCATTTTCAGAATTAAATGATGCTCATAGCGATCGCGATATTCCAACATTCTTTTCGGTAAATGTTGCGGTAAAATTTTACTGAAAAGCTGTAACATTTTGTCGGAAATATGTTTTGGTAGAAAAGAAATCTGACCGCAGATTTGATCAACTTTATTTTTCAAACTGAATAATTTGGGTAAGTTATCA
Organism: Testudinibacter crocodili; assembly: GCA_006228005.1. GTDB lineage: Bacteria > Pseudomonadota > Gammaproteobacteria > Enterobacterales > Pasteurellaceae > Chelonobacter. Next base: position 39,751 of record VDHG01000005.1, on the reverse strand, counting down.
GTGCCCAATTTTTTGATTGCCCAAAACGTATCTTTGCCATAAACCGTTGCCACATCAAAGGCTTCGCGATGAATATATTCACCTGAGACCGGCAGAGATTGGAATTGCGTTAAAATATGACGGCGAATGTCATCCAGTTCGGCGGTTTGGTTGCTGCCGATATAGAAAACCTGCGTATTTTTTTCCAATGGAAAAGTGTCTAAACGCACCGCAAACACCATCAATTTTCCGGCGCAGCCGGAGGCTTCGTGCAAACGGCGAGGGTCGGCGTTGAAGCGTGCGGCGCTGTCAGCATCCACTTGGCGAACGTGCTCGCAATACTGGTGATCGTGTCCATGGCGGTTGTCGTTTTGGATATCGGATTCCAAATAACGTTTCTGTTCCAGACGCGATAAAATCTCTTCGGGATCGTCACCTAATTCGATACCCAAATGGTTGACAAGGCACAGTTCGCCATCGCTGTCAATTTGCGCAAACAGCGCCATTTCAGTATAAGCCGGACCACGTTGCACCAATGCGCCACCAGAATTATTGCAGATTCCGCCCAGCACTGAAGCGCCCAAGCAAGAAGATCCAATTACAGAGTGGGCTTCGCGTCCATGTTTCAGCAATTCGGCTTCTAATTTAAACAGCGTGCTACCGGGTAGGCAGATGACTTGCTCGGCTTGATTTATCAGTTGAATTTGATCGATTCGCAGGGTATTGATGATCACGATATCGCGATCGTAGTCATTGCCGTCAGGGGTGGAGCCGCCGGTTAGTCCGGTATTGGCAGCTTGGGTGATCACAATTACATCGGCGTTCACACAGGCTTGTAAAATGCGCCACTGTTCGATTAAAGAGGCAGGAATCGCCACCGCTAATGCTTGGCCTTTGCCGAAACGAAAACCTTGTCGATAGGGCAAAGTGCGGTTCGGTTCTGTCAGCAGGTGTTTTTCACCAACGATTTTCTTAAGTTGTTGGATTAAAGTACTTTGTTTTTGATTATAGGACGCCATACGATTTTCCTTAATTTTTGACAAATAAGCCGCTTTAGTCTATACCGTTTGTTCCAAAATATAAACAAACATCAACAGACCCTAGATTTGGGCATAAATTGAAAAAAGGTTTTGCAGTGCTAGAAAAATATGGTATTTATGTAACCAGATGAATGAATTTAGAGCAGATTGGTATAATCAATGCAGCAAAAAAGGCAAGTAAGCCGAATTATTAGCACTCTTCTCGGGTTGGTGATTATTATCACCGACAGCGAGCGGTGTTGCTAATTGGTCTGTACCAGTCTGTTATCAGTAAACCCTCGCTAACCGGTGAGGGTTTTTTTGTGGTTTTGAAAATGGTTTATTAATTCAAAGTGCGGTAAATGGGGAAGAAATGAACGGAGCGAGATTAGTCACAGAGAGTTTGAAAGCGCATCAGGTCGAGGTGATTTTCGGTTATCCTGGCGGCGCGATTATGCCGGTATATGATGCGATTTACGATTCAGGGTTGGATCATTTACTGTGCCGTAACGAGCAGGGCGCGGCAATGGCAGCGATTGGCTATGCCCGTTCCAGCAAAAAAGTGGGGGTGTGCATTGCTACGTCAGGGCCGGGTGCTACTAATTTGATTACCGGTTTGGCAGACGCACTGTTGGACTCGGTGCCGATTGTAGCGATTACCGGGCAAGTGGCAACGCCGTTTATCGGCACCGATGCGTTTCAAGAAATTGATGTCTTAGGTTTATCGCTGGCGTGTACCAAGCAAAGTTTTATCGTGCAAAATATTGAAGAGTTGCCGCTGATTTTGGCACAGGCTTTCCAAGTGGCGCTAAGCGGTCGCCCTGGTCCGGTGCTGGTCGATATTCCAAAAGACGTGCAATTTGCACCAACAACGGCACAGCCAATCGTGTTGCCGCTAGAGCAAGCAGCAGATCAATTAGACGAACATCTACAACAAGCAAAGACATTATTGCAACAAGCCAAACGCCCGGTTTTATATATCGGTGGCGGCGTTGGTATGGCAAGTGCGGTTGTGGCATTGCGGAACTTTTTGCAAACAACCCAAATTCCTTCGATTTCTACCATCAAAGGCTTGGGTGCCATTCCAGGCGACACCCCGTATTATATGGGCATGGTGGGCATGCACGGTACTAAAGCAGCAAATTATGCGGTGCAGGAGAGTGATTTATTGCTAGTGTTTGGTGCGCGGTTCGATGATCGGGTGACCGGCAAATTAGATACTTTTGCGCCGCACGCGAAAGTGATCCATGCGGATATTGATCCGGCAGAAATCAATAAATTACGCCAAGCGGATGTAGTATTGCGTGGCGATTTAAACCAAGCTTTTCAAGGTTTGTGCTGTGAATTAGATATTGCACCTTGGCGGCAGGATATTCAGCGTTTAATTCAGGATTTTCCATTCGTCTATCCGCCGAATGTCGGGCAAGCCACCATTCACCCTTGGACATTATTGAAAACGCTATCGACAATGCAACCACAAAGTGCGGTGATCACCACTGATGTTGGGCAGCACCAAATGTGGTCGGCACAACATATGCAGCACAACCAACCGGAAAATTATCTCACTTCGGCAGGTTTGGGCACCATGGGCTTTGGTTTGCCAGCGGCGGTCGGGGCACAAAAAGCACGTCCGAACGACTGTGTGATTTTGGTCAGCGGCGACGGCTCGTTTATGATGAATGTGCAGGAACTGGGCTCGATTAAGCGTGGTAAACTGCCGATTAAAATCTTATTGTTGGATAACCAGCGTTTGGGCATGGTGCGACAGTGGCAGTCACTGTTTTTCCATGGGCGCCACAGCGAAACCATTTTAGATGACAACCCGGATTTTGTGACCTTGGCTGCAGCTTTTGGTATTCAAGGTGAGCGGATCGAACATGGCTACCAGGTGCAAGAGGCGTTACAGCGCCTGCTTGGCAGCGAAGGTGCCTATCTGCTGCATGTTTGCATCGATTCCGATGAAAATGTCTGGCCGTTGGTACCGCCGGGGGCAAGCAATGAAACGATGTTGGAAGATATTGGCGTATAAGCTAAAGTGCGGTTTGAATCAACCGTTTGTTTGAATCAGTGAAGAGAGAAACATGAAACAGTATCAGTTGACCCTACAAGCCCAGTGGCGACCGGAAGTGTTGGAACGGGTGTTGCGTGTGGTGCGCCACCGTGGCTATCGCGTAAGCCAATTGCAAATGACATCAAGCGCCGAACACATCAGCTTGAATTTCAGCGTCAGCAGCGAGCGTTCGATTGAAGCGTTAGTCAGCCAGTTAAGCAAGTTGTTTGATGTGCAAAGCGTTGTGGTTTTATAAGTTGAAAGTGCGGTTCGGGCGGATAGTTAATCCGTCTCTACAATAATACAAATTTGAGTGATTAAATAGAGGAAAAAAGATGCCTAAATTACGTTCGGCGACCAGCACCCAAGGTCGCAATATGGCGGGGGCGCGTGCGTTGTGGCGTGCGACCGGAGTGAAAGATCAGGATTTCGGCAAACCGATTATTGCGGTGGTCAATTCCTTCACCCAGTTTGTGCCCGGTCATGTGCACTTAAAAGATATGGGGCAATTGGTGGCGCGTGAAATTGAAGCCGCTGGCGGCATTGCCAAAGAGTTCAACACCATTGCGGTGGATGACGGTATTGCGATGGGGCACGGCGGCATGCTTTACTCACTGCCGTCACGGGAGCTGATTGCGGATTCGGTCGAGTATATGGTGAACGCCCATTGTGCCGATGCGATGGTGTGTATTTCCAACTGTGACAAAATCACTCCGGGCATGTTGATGGCGTCGCTGCGTTTGAATATCCCGACTATTTTTGTTTCCGGCGGACCGATGGAAGCCGGCAAAACCAAATTGTCCGACAAATTGATCAAGTTAGATTTGGTTGATGCCATGATCCAAAGTGCCGATCCGAAAGTCAGTGATGCCGACAGTGAAGCGATTGAACGTTCCGCCTGTCCGACGTGCGGCTCTTGCTCCGGCATGTTCACCGCCAACTCGATGAACTGCCTGACCGAAGCCTTAGGCTTGAGTTTGCCGGGTAACGGTTCATGCTTGGCAACCCATGCGGATCGCAAACAACTGTTCCTGCAAGCCGGCACACAAATTTTAGCACTGTGCAAACGTTACTACGAACAAGACGACGACAGTGTACTGCCACGTTCGATTGCGACTAAAGCGGCGTTTGACAATGCCATGAGCTTGGATATTGCAATGGGCGGCTCGACCAACACCGTGTTGCATCTGTTAGCCGCGGCACAGGAAGCCGAAGTGGATTTCAATATGGATGATATTGACCGCCTGTCTCGTATTGTGCCGTGCCTGAGCAAAGTGGCGCCGAATACCAATAAATACCATATGGAAGATGTGCACCGTGCTGGCGGAGTAATGGGTATTCTGGGCGAATTAGATCGCGCCGGTCTGTTGAACAACCAAACCCGCACCGTGTTGGGCTATTCAATGTTGGAACAACTGGATCGCTATGACATTATCCGCACCGATGATGAAAAAGTGCGGTCCTTCTTCCGTGCCGGTCCTGCCGGCATCCGCACCACTGAAGCATTTTCGCAAGATTGTCGTTGGGATTCACTGGACGATGACCGCACTTCCGGTTGTATCCGCAATAAAGCGCATGCTTACAGCCAAGACGGCGGCTTAGCCATGTTGTCCGGTAATTTGGCGGAGAATGGCTGTATCGTCAAAACTGCTGGTGTTGATGAATCGATTCTAAAATTCCAAGGCAAGGCAAAAGTATTCGAAAGCCAAGATGATGCGGTGGCAGCGATTTTGGGCGGTAAAATTGTTGCCGGCGATGTGGTGGTGATCCGCTACGAAGGACCGAAAGGGGGGCCGGGGATGCAGGAAATGCTGTATCCGACCAGCTACCTGAAATCGATGGGTTTGGGCAAACAATGTGCATTGTTGACTGATGGACGTTTTTCCGGCGGTACCTCTGGATTGTCGATCGGACATGTTTCACCGGAAGCGGCAAACGGCGGCACAATTGGTTTGGTGCAAGACGGTGATGTGATATCAATTGATATCCCACAGCGTAAAATCGAATTATTGGTAGCCGACAGCGTATTACGTGGGCGTCGTGCCGAGCAGGAAAAACGGGGGTGGAAACCGAAAAACCGCCAACGTCAGGTTTCGTTAGCCTTAAAAGCCTATGCGATGTTGGCGACCAGTGCCGACAAAGGCGCAGTGCGTGATCGCAGTAAATTGCAGGATTGACGGTAGGATCGGATTATGACACTTTCAGCACAACCGAACGGCAGTGAATACTTAAGAGCGGTGTTGACCTCCAATATTTATGATGTCGTAGAGGTCACGCCACTGCAAAAAATGGCAAAATTATCCGAGCGGTTTGACAATGCCATTTATATCAAACGTGAAGATCGCCAGCCGGTCAACAGCTTCAAAATTCGTGGTGCTTACGCCATGATTACAGGATTGAATGAGGCACAAAAAGCCGCCGGGGTGATTGCCGCCTCGGCCGGCAACCACGCGCAAGGCGTGGCGCTTTCGGCAAAAAAATTGGGTTTGAAAGCGCTGATCGTGATGCCGCAAAATACGCCCTCGATTAAAGTCGATGCGGTGCGCGGTTTCGGCGGCGAAGTGCTGCTGCACGGTGCCAATTTTGACGAAGCCAAAACCAAAGCAATTGAGCTGTCACACAGCAAAAATATGACCTTTATTCCACCGTTTGACCATCCAGCGGTGATTGCCGGACAAGGTTCGTTGGCGATGGAGTTGATTCAGCAATCGCAACATATCGACCGTATTTTTGTGCCGGTCGGTGGTGGCGGTTTGGCTGCCGGGGTCGCGGTGTTGATCAAACAGCTAATGCCGGAAGTGAAAGTGATCGGGGTGGAATCAAAAGATTCTGCCTGTTTGCAAGCCGCACTGGCAGCCGGCGAACCGGTGGATTTGGAGCGGGTCGGACTGTTTGCCGACGGCGTGGCGGTCAAGCGGATTGGTGACGAAACTTTTCGGGTTTGCCAACGCTATTTAGACGAGGTGATCACGGTTGACAGCGATGAAATCTGCGCAGCGGTGAAAGATATTTTTGAAAATGTGCGTGCGATCTCTGAACCGTCGGGCGCGTTGTCGCTGGCGGGGCTGAAAAAATATGTCAAGCTGCACAACATTCAAGGCGAAACGCTGATCAATATTTTGTCGGGGGCAAATCTGAATTTCCACAGCCTGCGCTATGTGTCGGAACGTTGTGAAATCGGCGAAAAACATGAAGCGTTGCTGGCGGTGACGATTCCGGAACAAAAGGGCAGCTTCCTTAAATTTTGCCATCTGTTGGGCGATCGGGCGGTGACCGAGTTTAACTACCGTTATGCCGACAACCAGCAAGCCGGTATTTTCGTCGGGGTGCGGGTTAGCGGTGGCGAAGCCGAGAAGCAGGAGATCATCGGACAACTGCGTGTGAACGGCTATGATGTCAACGATCTGTCCGATGATGAGGTCGCAAAAACCCATATCCGTTATATGATCGGCGGACACAGCACCAGCTCGCAACGTGAGCGATTGTACAGCTTTGTATTCCCTGAACAGAAAGGCGCACTGGTCAAATTCCTGCAAACCTTGGGCACACAGTGGAATATCTCGTTGTTCCATTACCGCAACCACGGCGCGGATTACGGCGATATTCTCTGTGCTTTCCAACTGAGCGAAGCCACCGAACAGGTGTTCCAACACCATTTAGAAGAATTGGGCTACGCCTATCAGGATATTACCGATTCGGATTCGTATCAGTATTTTTTGAAGTAACCGTACTTTTGTATAATTAAGGAGCGGCTATGCCCAAAGCCAAGCTGCTCCTCTTACACCACTAGAATCGCCGTGTTGCGCAGCTTTAATCGGAGTCGAACATTCACCGCCAAAGACGAATTCGCTAATAAGCAACGGTAAATTCTGATATAAGCGTTGAATATTTGATACACCACCAGCTAGAACAACCACATCTGGATCGAGTAAATTGATAGTTGACGCAATCGCTTTAGCAAGCCGTATTTCATAAGTGCTTAGGACTTGTTCTGCTACAGAATCGCCCAATTTTGCTAATGTAGCAATCTCTTCTCCTTGTAGTTGCTGATTGCTTTGGCGAAAATATTCCGCACAAAGAGCTGTGCCGGAAACAAAATGCTCAATACAACCTTGTCGTCCACAATAGCAGCGTTGAGAATAACTGATGGCTTGCTCATTTTCGTCTTGCCAAGGTAAAGGATTATGCCCCCATTCTCCACCAAGACCGTTCAACCCGATATGTGGTTTACCGTTAATGACTAGGCCAGCTCCGGCACCGGTGCCTAAAATTAATGCTAATACGACCTGTTTACCAGAAGCTGAGCCATCAATCGCTTCTGATACAGCCATGCAATTGGCATCATTAGCGATTTTTATCTCTCTGCCTAGCAAGGCAGAGAGGTCGTTTTGTAGATCATGTCCGTTTAATACGGTAATATTAGAATTTTTGACTAAACCGCTCATAGGGGAAATGATTCCAGGTATACCAATTCCTATACTGGCTTGTTGTCCAATTTCTGCCTCGGTACAGGCAATTAATTGTATTAGGTTGTCTAATAGTATCTGGTATGATTGTTTTGGGGTTGCAATTCGTTTTTTGAATCTCACTTCTCCTGTGTTTAAAAGCACAATAATTTCAATTTTTGTACCGCCGACATCAATACCTATTTTCATATTATGTTCCTGTCTTGTTTGCCTTTGTATTAAGGCATAATTAAGTTAGGAATAAAAGTGATAATTTGTGGGAAGAGAGTAATTAAAACCAGTGTAATAAAAATTGGTATTAAAAACGGAATTACACCTTTTGTTACAGTACTAACCGACATATTCCCTACTCGTGAAACTACAAACAGTGCCATACCCATCGGCGGCGTTAAAATACCAATCATCATATTTAAGGTCGTCATTACCCCAAAGAAGATCAGATCAATATTAAAATAAACGGCAATTGGGATTAGCATTGGCAACACTAAAAACTGTAATGCTAGTGCGTCAATAAACATACCTAAAAACAGTAGGAGTAGATTGATCATCAACAGAACCATAAGCGGAGAATCCGCAAATGCCATAAAACTGTTAGCGATTTTCATGGCGACTTGCTCACGCGCGATCATATCGCCGAAAAAGGTCACGGTCATAACCATTAGACTAGTTACACCGGTGATGGCGATAGTTTCTACAAAACTTTTAAACAATAATGCGATACTGAGTTCTTTATAAACAAGCATGCCAATAACAATGGCATAAAAAGCAGAAATAACGGCAGCTTCGGTTGGGGTAAATAAGCCGGAGAAGATACCTCCAATAATTAAAACCGGGGTTAAAACAGCCCATTTTGCTTCTTTAAATGCCGTACAACGATGTGCTAAATTTGCCTTTGGTGTCCGTTTGTAATTCCTTTTTTTCGAAATATAATAATTCATGATCATGAGTGCAATGGTAATTAATACTCCGGGCACAAATCCGGCGATAAATAATTTTGCAATCGATTGATTGGCAATCACCCCATAAATAATCATTGTCAGGCTTGGTGGAACAAGTGGTCCGATAATACAAGAGGCTGCAGTAATCCCGCCACAAACATCATCATCATAACCAGCGTCGCGCATAGATTTGATTTCGAGTTGCCCTAAGCCACCAGCATCAGCCAATGCCGAGCCGGACATACCGGAAAAGATTAAGCTTGCACCGATATTGACGTGTCCCATACCACCGCGATAATGCCCTAATAAAGATTTGGCAAAATTAAAGATACGTGTGGTAATACCGCCGGAATTCATTAATACCCCGGTGAGAATAAAAAAAGGTACACTGAGTAGTGGAAAGCTGTTAAGAGCATCAACTAACTTGGCAGAGGCAGAATTAACAATTCCCCATCTTGTCATTGAGAAATAGAGCAAGCTGGCAATAAACAACGACCAGCCGACGGGGGTGCCGCAAAACATAATAAATAGCCAAACTACAAGCGCAATATAAACGGCATTATTGCCAAGTTTAATATAATTTGAGATGCGTAATACCTGAAATAAATCAGGATTTAAAAAATAAATACAGGCTAGAGTAATACAGGTAATGATAAAAAATGACAATGGAATATAACTGAGCTTATTTTGATAGTTTTCATATTGTGCCTGTAAAAAACGAATAAACATCAAGCAAGCAATAAAAGGGAGGGAGGCATATAACCATTTTTCGCTGATGCCTAATGCAACTAACTCAAATGATGAACTAAAAAACTGCTTAAAGCCCAAATGGATAAAGAAAAGCACGGCTATAAAGATCACTAATTGCACAAATGAAAAGATAAACTTACGTATTTTGGCGGGCATAATATTAGTGATAAAATCAATATAAACATGTTGTTGCGAACGAATCGCCATGCTGATTCCAATCATGCCGACATAGATAAACAGAACTCTTGCCAGTTCTTCACTCCAAATTAGCGGTGAGTCCACGATTTGTCGGAAGAAAATTTGTAGTAGCAAAATAAAAAATATCGCTAAAAATAATACACCACCAATATACTCTTCTAAGCGATTAAATATTTTCATACATACTCCCAAGATAACAAAGTGAAGCCTTAGGTTTTTAAATCTCAGGCTTTTATCGTACTATTGCGTCAATTGATTGATTTGTTCGATAGCCTGCTGCCCAATTTTGCCGTTCTTTTTAATATATTCATCATAATACGGTAGCATAACGGCTTTAAATGGCGCTAAATCAGGATAGGTTACTTCGACTCCTTGGGATTCGAAAAAGCCGATTAACTCTTTTTCGCCATTAAAAAAGAGAGATGAATGGTAATCTGCCGCAGCTTGAGCGGCCTGTTGAACCACGGCTTGCAAATCTTGCGGTAATTCATTCCACGTATCATTACCGACTAAATAGAGCTGATCATTCAAGATGTGATTTGTCATCGCTAAATATTTCTGCACTTCATAAAATTTTTGCGCTTGAACGGTAGAAAGTGGATTTTCTTGCCCATCAACGGAGTTGGTTTGCAAGGCAAGATAGACTTCGGCAAATGACATCGGTGTTGGTGAGGCACCGACATATTTTGCATAGGCTAAATTTGTGGCTGCGTTCGGCACGCGTAATTTAAGCCCTTTCATATCTGCGAGATTACGTATAGGACGATTTGATGTCGTTTGTCGCGTACCGTTATAAGCATCGGCAAGAATAGTAATATTTAAATCGTGATTAATTTTATTGATTAATTGTTGCCCGAATGGGGTTTCAAACAGGGCTTTTTTGGCAATATCGAAATTTGGAATCATATAGGGGAGTGCGAAAACTTCAGCTTCAGGGTAAAACACTTGAAAGCGTGCCGACTCGCCAAAGGTGAAATCCAATGCACCATCACCTATCTGTTTTATCATGGAACGATCATCACCCAGTTGTGCACTAGGGTAGAGTGAAATCTCAATTTTGCCACCGGATTTTTCATTAACTGCTTTGGCGAAGAATTCAGCGGCTTTATATTCATTTGCACTTGGACCGGCAACAAGTCCCATTTTAAAATCATAGTCGGCAGCTTGAGCAGAGCAAGCTAGTGCAAGTGTTACGCCTGCAGTAAATAATGGTTTGCTAAATCTCATTTGGAATACTCCTATTGGGTAAAAGTATGGTTCAATTTGTGAAATCGATTAACAAAGTGCGGTTTCAATCAATTTATCGAGCTTGAGTTGGTTTTCTTTTGTCAGTCTATTCATCGGGCGGCGGCAAGTATCATTTTCTATAATGCCCTTTGCTTTGAGTAGATATTTTAACGATGGAATTACCCCCCCTTCGATTAGGGTATCAATCACGATATTGGCTTCGCGTTGTAATGCTGCTGTTCTATCAACTTGATTGCTGTTCATGGCTTTGAATAATTCAACAATACGTTGTGCCTGCACGTTGTAAGTTGAACCGATGCCGCCTTTTGCACCCGCAACTAAGCCAGAAGCTAAAATTTCATCAAAACCGTTATAGACGATTTTATCTGGATTTTGCCGAGTAATCTGTTCCATTTGATATAAATTGGCAGACGTTTGTTTTAATGCAATCACGCCATCAAGATTGAGCAGCTGGGCAATTTGGTCGCCACTCAAATTAACACCGGCAAAGGCTGGAAAATTATAGACGACCATCGGCTTACCGCACTTTTGGATAATATCGGTGTAGTGATTTTTCAGCTGCTCGAAACCGACAGGATAATAAAACGGCGTGACAGCCGACACCGCATCATACCGCAGGTTTGTGACGGCTTTGGCTAACATTTCACTTTTTCGGGTGGAAATATCGCCGATATGTGCAATCAGTTTTTTCTCTTTCGTTGCTTTATCGGCGGCAATTTCTAATAACCGAATTCGTTCATCGGTAGAGCATAAAAATGCTTCGGCAGTTGAGCCGCCGACATATAAACCATCTAAATCAGAGCGGCAATTAAATTCAATCAATTTGCCCAAATCCTCAGTATTTAGCGTTTCATCAGAATTGAAGGGAGTGAGTGTTGCAACATATAAACCAGAAAGATCCATTGAAAGCTCCTTTTACAGTTGATAAATCGAGATTATGTTTCCTTTATGCCTGGTGTGCATATTATGCTATCATACCAGAATGCGGTCTGTGATGATGATCACAGATAGAATAAAAAGATCTAATTAGGTATAATCAATTGCACGATTTTGAGTGAAAATCGCATCAGGTAGCCTCGTGCTATAGCCCCTTTGAACTTCATCAGACGAACGAAATGAGAGGAAAATAATGTCTGCCTTTGAAAATGGCATGTTAAAGCCACTTAAAAAGAAAAAACTCTCTGAGCATATTTATGACGAAATAGAGCGTTTGATTGTCACCGATGAGCTTAAGGAAGGTGAGGCATTACCTTCTGAACGTGATTTAATGGAAATTTTCGGCGTTGGGCGACCTTCAGTGCGTGAGGCATTACAAAAGCTTGAGCAAAAAGGGTTGGTCGAAATTAAAAGTGGCGAAAAAACGAGGGTAACGCGCCCTTGTACCGAAACTGTAATTAATAATATATCTGGCATTGCGATTGGGGTTTTGACTCAGCAGAATGAACGTATTCAATTAGAAAAAATTCGTCAGTTATTTGAGATTGCCGTGGTGAGAGAGGCTGCAAGAGTACGTACGGCAGAGGATCTTAAGCAGTTACAGTTGGCACTGGCAAATAATAAAGTACAATTAAGTAATTATGATGGTTTTATTGAAACCGATGTACGGTTTCATCTTGCGATTCTTGGATGCTTACATAATCCCATGGCTTTACAGATGTACAGTACCTTTATTGATTGGTTGATTAAAGCTAGATCAAAAGAGAAATTTATTGAATTGCACGAACAAAGCTATATCCACCATTGCTGTATTTACCAAGCGATTGAAGCCGGCTTGCCTGATAAAGCAGAACAATATATGCGGCAGCATTTGCAGTATGTGATGGATAACACATAATAAATCAATAAGTAAAAATACCAAACTTTAATAAGTTATAAATAGGCTATATCTATCAGGATATTACCGATTCGTATCAGTATTTTTTGAAATAAAACCCTTCCTTTATAACAGACAAACCTGCTGAATTTGGCAGGTTTTTTTATGCTGATTTTATATAATCACACATCTATTTATTCCTTTTTGTGATTAAAATTTGATTTATTTATTCTATTAAATTATTATAAGTGCGGTTTTTATACTTATAAATACAATAAAAGTCTATATTTTAATAATACCTAAGGAGTTAATGGTTTGTTTTCTTTACTAAAAAAACATTCAACTTTCAGTTTGCCGGTTTTTATTCCCAGCTTTATCTTTGTTGTGCTAATTGCCGTGGCATGTATTGCGTTTCCCCAGTCAATGCAACAGGGATTGAATGTAGCAAAAAATTATGCGTTTGACTATTTCAGCTGGTTTTACATTTTGTCGGTCAGCTGTTTTATTCTGTTTTTACTGCTACTGGCGATGAGTAGTTTAGGCGATATTCGTCTGGGCAGTGATGACGAAGAAGCGGAATATCCGTTTTTCTCTTGGGTGGCGATGTTATTTGCCGCTGGAATGGGGGTCGGCTTGATGTATTTTGGCGTGGCAGAGCCACTGATGCACTCGGTAGCACCAATTACTCAGGATAGTCCACAGAAAAATGCGATGCTTTACACCTTTTTCCATTGGGGAATTCACCCTTGGGCGATCTACGGTACGATCGCATTAGCACTAGCATATTTTGGTTTTCGCTATCGGATGCCGCTGTCGATTCGCTCGGCATTTTATCCGTTGTTGCGTGATAAAATTCACGGCGTGTACGGGCATATCATTGATGCCCTGGCGTTGATTGCCACGTTGTTCGGGATCATTACCACACTGGGTTACGGCTCGTCACAGTTGAATGCTGGTCTGCAGGCGGTGGGTATTTTGAGCGAAAACAGCTTTTTCAGCAATTCATTAGTGATTATCGTAGTGGTAAGCATTGCAGTGCTGTCGGCGATTTCCGGCGTGGGCAAAGGGGTGCGTCGGTTAAGCGAAATCAATTTAAGCCTGGCACTGATACTCATGCTGTTTGTGTTGTTTAGTGGCTCAACGGTGTATTTGCTTTCGGTTTTCTCGGAAAATATTGGGTATTACCTGAGTAATCTGATTGAGATCAGTTTCCGTACCTTTAGCTATGATTCGCAGCACACCGCTTGGTTTAGCGGTTGGACAGTGCTGTACTGGGCATGGTGGTTCTCTTGGGCGCCATTTGTTGGGTTGTTTATTGCGCGGATTTCACGAGGCAGAACCATTCGTGAATTTATTCTTGGGGTATTGATCATCCCTGCTACCTTTAATTTGCTGTGGTTTACCATCTTTGGTGACAGCGCTATTTTGGAAGATGTGAAACATAGCGGGGCATTAAGTGCCTTGACCGGTGCGCCGGAAACGCTGTTGTTTGCATTTTTAGACTATTTCCCATTATCGACTTTGAGTGGTTTGCTAGCGCTGTTGATTTTGTCACTGTTTTTTATCACCTCGGCAGACTCAGGCATTTTTGTATTAAATAATATTGCTTCGAGCGGTAAAAGTGTGGATACACCAAAGTGGCAAAGTGCGCTATGGGGTGTGGTGATGATTATTTTGTCGATCGCCTTGCTGAATTCCGGCGGCTTGGGCGCGGTGCAGGCGATGACCTTGGTAGTGGCGCTACCGTTTGCCGTGATTACAGTGTTGATGTGTTTTAGCCTGCTGCAAGGTTTGCGAGTGGATAAAAACTACTTTAATACCCGTTTAAATCAATCAACGGTATTTTGGAGTGGTGATAAATGGAAGAAACGCTTAGGCCAGATTTTGAAGCAGACCCAAGAAGAGGATATTCAGCAATTCTTACAACAGGTGGTCAAGCCGGCGTTTAGCCAATTGCGTGACGAATTAGTGAATAAGCATCAGCTGCAGGTAGAAATCAACCAAACGGACGAACCGCAGCGTAGTATCGAACTGGTGATTCACAAAGGCGTAATGCGTGATTTTATTTACGGCGTGATGATTCAGAGCAAAGATACCGCACTTTCGATGCAGGAAGAGCAGAGCGTGCCGAGTATGAAACATGAACAGGTATTTGAACCGGTCACCTATTTTGGCGACGGTCGTATTGGTTACGATGTGCAGTATATGACCACGGAAGAGTTGATTGCCGATGTGTTGAAACAGTACCAACGTTACTTAGTGCTGCTCAATAGCGAAGCCAACGAATTGATGGTGCAGGCGCCGTTGGAGCCGACGGCGTAATCTGTCATGCAAACAAAAAAAGCGATAACCGGAGTGAGCTGTTATCGCTTTTATGGTTTAATATTACTTAATGTTTAGCGTATAAGTGCTATACATTTTTTTCTTCTGGCAGATTTTTTGATCGGGGAACTCGGCTTCGTGGCTGGTTTTCAATTTCCAGTTGCCTTGCAGCAACGGGATAAAATTCATCACCCCGTTTTTATCGGTTTTACCGGAAAACGCCTGTGGTTCACGATGATCCATCACCGCATCCCAATCCAGTTTAGTCAAGGTATCCGCCGTGCCGATAATGGTGGCGCCTTTCACCGGCTCACCGTTATACAGCACTTGCACCGGCACCACTTGCATCGGTTTGATTTGGCTCGGATCAACCAACGGTACGATTTCTAACTCTAAACCGACCGGTTTTTGCGCAAATTCACTGACTTTAGCGCCGCCAAGATTAAAATAGGTGGTGGCATACATACTGGATTGCTCGCAATAGTGGGCATCCGGCACTTCGCTCAAGTTTTGCATTTTCCAGCCTTCCGCATTTTTTGACCAGAAAGTTGGGCGATAGGTTGAACTGATTTTATATTCGCCTGCGCTCAGTGCCTGTGGGCTGACATAGTGATAGTTTTCCCCTTGCTGTTGCAGCGCTTCGGTTTTGTTCGGCGTCACCAATTCTAGCGGTGGAAAAATATGCAACCGTTTTTCCGGAATCGGATCGCCTGCCGGGAAGTTATCACCGTAACCTAACACCGCTTGCAGCGGCTTACCTTGTTCGGCATCTTGGGCATAAACCCATAAATCATGGGCTTGGCTTAAGCTGCTAGCAGAGAGAGCACAAAGTGCGGTCAACATGACTTTTTTCATTAAGATATCCTTTTCTCATTTAGATGAAAGTTGTTGATTCTCACTTAATTGAGTGTAAATGAGAATTGATTGCGATATTAGCATATTTTGCTAGCGGCGCAACCAAAGATTTGTAAAGCTTGATCTGTATCAATATTTGAAGATTTATAGCGAGGAAACAGCCCTTTAAAAAAGAGACAAGCTTGAATTTTTTTACAAAGGGTGTACCGTTGAAAAACATTAACTCCCTAAGGATATATATTTATTTTCAACAGCAATACTTAATTAAAAAAGACAGGTGATTTATGAAAAAACAACAACAAATAAAATCCGGATTAACCGCTCTTAGCCTTTTGCTCTTAACCGCTTGTGGCGGAGGCGGTGGTGGCTCCGGTTCATCGGAAACCGCAGCGCTGGTTAACCCGACGCCAGTAGAACAACCTGTCACATCGGCAGAAACAACACCGGCAGAAACTCCGACAACGCCAGCACAGCCAACAACAGCCCCAACAGACTCTGTGGCGACGACACCGACAGTAGAAGTTTTGGCACCGAGTTCCTCCTTTACACCAGAAACAACGCCGACCTCACCTGAAGCGGCCCCTGAGCCACCTAAGGAAGAACCTAAGCCTGTAGTAATACCACCAAAAGATCTTCAAGGAGCAGGATTCAAATATTCCAATGATCAAGAGCAAGCGTCTAACGTAGTATCAACGACGGTGAAATCCGCTCAATACGATCATATTGTTGTCGATGGCAAGAAATTGAATCTTGTCTCTGATAATATTTGGGATTGGACTCTGATGAACGATTTTGAGGCTCGTAATATTTGGAAAGAGTACAAATCAAGAAAAATTTGTTGCCAGGACAAAACAAATATTAACACTGTAAAAATAGGTGCAATTTTAGATTCTGAGAGTGGTTTGGTTCATGCATTTTATAATGGTGAAATGACGCCAATATCTGAAATACCGACTAGCGGATATGCTAGTTATGACAGCCCAAAAACAGCATTGATTTTTGTATTAAGAGATAATGGGCAAGGGCCGCTAGATACTTATGGTAACGTTAAGCTTCTGGCGGATTTTGGTGAAAAAACAGTCAAAGGCTCATTGTATAATGGTTTGGTCTTGGTAGATGCGAATATCTCTGAAGGAGCTTTCAAAGGAAATGGCGTTTTTAATATTAACGAAGAGGGTAAAAAAGAGTGGCAAATAGAGGAAAATGAGCTGACCGCCCCACTCAACGGCGCATTTTTCGGTGAAAAAGCAGAAGAAATTGCCGGGGAAGCGCATAATGCTAAATGGGGTGTGGTGTTTGCCGCTGAGCAACAAAAATAACCTTATTTGAAAAAATAGACTATAATCAAGGCTATCTTATTCAGATAGCCTTTTTACTTGAGAGTATTATGCGTATCAACCATTCATTTCTTGTTTCTTTGGCAGTGTTGCCAATTTTTAGCGGTTTATTTACCGGCACAGCGCAGGCACAAACCGTGACCACTGAACAGGCGCCACGTTTAGGTTTGGACGAGCCGAAATTTCAGGTGGCACAGCCTCAGTTACCGCAACCGACATTGCAAGCCCCAAGTGCGGTGTCGCAACCTAAGTCCATTTCAATCAGCAAAGAAGAGCTGGCGAAATATCCTGAGTTGGTGCTGCGGGCGTTACTGCCGGCATTAATGCAGAATAATGCAGATGGTGTGGCGCTGTTGCTGCCGATTTATCAAGCGCAAGGCAAAACCGATCCGGTGCTGGTGACTTGGGGCGAGGCGATCTTGGCACAGCAGCAACAAGATTATGCGTATTCGCTGAGTTTATACCGCACTTTGTTTGCTAAAAACCCGAATTTGATTCCGGTACGCTACCAAATGGCGCAAGTGCTGTATTTGAATAATGACAATGAAGCCGCACGCGATCAGTTTGAAAAGTTACGCACTGAAAATGTGTCACCGGCATTTGTACAGTTGATTGATCAATATTTAACGGCAATTAATCGGCGTGATCAGTGGACATTTCAAGGCGGTTTAAGTTATTTAAACGAGGCTAACGTCAACAATGCGCCAAAAGCCGGTACGCAAGTCAAAGGCTGGAAAGCTTGGCAAAGCGAAAAAGCAGAAGGGATTGGCTACAATCTTGGCGCAGATAAAAAATGGTCGTTGCAACACGGCTTTTTCAGCAAAGTGAGCTTGTCTGGTTATGGACGTTACTATTGGGATAACAAAAAATATAATGAATTTAATGCACGGATCAGCGTTGGTTTGGGCTACCAAACTGCACGCAGCGAAGTGACGTTGATGCCGTTTACGGAAAGACGTTGGTATGGCGGCGGCGCTTCCGGCAGCGATTCCTTGAAACGTTTCTCTCAAAATAGCGGTTTGCGTTTGGATTTCAGTTATTGGTTGGCGCCACGTTGGCAGATTTCGACCGCACTTGAGTATGGGGAACAGCGTTATGTGACACGCAAACACTTGAATGGTAATAACTATTTCTGGTCAAATACGTTGTTGTATATGCCAAGCAGTGATCAATACTGGGTTGTTGGTGCGGACTACAGTCGTGATAATGCGCGGCATAAGGATAATGCCTATCAGCGCAAAAATATACGGCTCGGCTGGGGGCAGGAGTGGATGGGCGGCATTTCCACCAGAATCACGCTGAACTACGCCACACGCCAGTATAAAGCCGCTGATTTCACCGGCATTCGCCAAAAAAATGATGAATACGGCGCACAATTCAGTATCTGGCATCGTAATCTGCATTTCTGGGGTATCACCCCGCGAGTGACTTGGTCATACACCAAAATAGATAGCAACAACCCGTTTTACAGTTATGACAAAAATCGAGTTTATCTGGAAGTCAGCAAACGCTTTTAGACCGCACTTGCTGTAGGTAGACAAAGATATTGATAAGGCAGTCTAAGGGTGGATTGGATCCGCCTTTAGATTATTTGATTAGGCTGGGTGGCAACTGTGTTTCCAAAAAAACAGGAAACACAGTTGCTACTTTTACAATATTAATCGTATATTTTAACCTTTGTCAGCAGGCTGAGCCGTGAACACGGCTATTTTTGTTTTGAATATGCCGTTCCAATGCTAGAATATCGCCAATTTTTCAAGATAAAACCCATTTACAGGAAATACCATGCGTACATCACAATATCTATTTTCAACCTTAAAAGAGACTCCGAACAATGCTGAGGTGGTCAGCCACCAACTGATGTTGCGAGCGGGCATGATCCGTCCGTTGGCGTCGGGGCTATACACTTGGTTGCCGACCGGCTTAAAAGTGTTGCGTAAAGTCGAAAAAATCGTGCGTGAAGAGATGGACAAAAGCGGAGCGTTGGAAGTGTCGATGCCGGTAGTGCAGCCGGGCGATCTATGGCTGGAATCCGAGCGTTGGGAGCAGTATGGTCCCGAGCTATTACGTTTCACCGACCGAGGCGAGCGCCCTTTTGTGTTGGGCCCGACCCACGAAGAAGTGATCACCGATTTGGCACGGCGTGAATTGAGTTCATACAAACAGTTGCCGATTAATCTATACCAAATCCAAACCAAATTCCGTGACGAAGTGCGTCCACGTTTCGGCGTGATGCGCGCACGCGAATTTTTGATGAAAGATGCCTATTCGTTCCATAATGACCAAGCCAGCTTGCAGCAAACCTATGAAGTGATGTATCAAACCTACAGCAATATTTTCACCCGCTTAGGCTTGGATTTCCGTGCGGTGCAGGCGGACACCGGTTCAATCGGCGGCAGTGCCTCGCATGAATTCCAAGTGCTGGCCGCCAGTGGCGAAGACGATATCGTGTTTTCTACTGCCTCAGATTATGCCGCCAATATCGAGCTGGCGGAAGCGGTCGCTTTAGGCGAACGTGCCGAGCCAACTGAGGAACTGCGTTTGGTCGATACCCCAAACTGTAAAACCATTGCCGCATTAGTAGATCAATTTAATCTGCCGATTGAAAAAACGGTCAAAACTTTGATCGTACATGCCAGCGAAGAGAGCGGTCACCAACTCGTGGCGCTGATCGTGCGTGGCGATCATGAACTGAATGAAGTCAAAGCGGAAAAATTGGCACAGGTTACCAGCCCGCTGGTGTTTGCCGATGAAGCGGAAATCCGTGCCACAATTGGTGCCGGTGTCGGTTCATTAGGCCCGATTAACCTGCCGATTCCGCTGGTGATTGACCGCACCGTTGCCAATATGAGTGATTTCGGTGCCGGGGCGAATATCGACGATAAGCACTATTTTGGCATCAACTGGTTGCGTGATCTGCCGCTGGCGGAAGTCGCCGATTTGCGTAATGTGGTAGAAGGCGACCCAAGCCCGTGCGGCAGAGGCAGCTTGCAAATCAAACGTGGGATTGAAGTCGGACATATTTTCCAATTAGGTGATAAATATTCGCAAGCAATGAATGCCACGGTGCAAGGCGAAGACGGTCGCCCGCAAGTGATGACCATGGGTTGCTACGGCATCGGTGTCAGCCGTGTGGTAGCGGCTGCAATCGAACAAAACCATGATGAGCGCGGCATCATTTGGCCACAGCAAATTGCGCCGTTCCAAGTGGCGATTGTGCCGATGAACATGCACAAATCTGAGGCGGTGCAGCAGTACGCCGAAGAACTCTACCGCACTTTGCAGCAGCAAGGCGTGGATGTGATTTTTGATGATCGCAAAGAGCGCCCGGGCGTGATGTTTGCCGATATGGAATTGATCGGCGTGCCGCACACGATTGTGATCGGTGAGAAAAACCTGCTGAACGGTGAAGTGGAATATAAAAACCGTCGCAACAGTGAAAAACAGATGATTGCCCAGCAAGACGTGGCGGCATTTATCGCCCAGCAACTGCAAGCCTAATGGAAAATAACATGTCATTGTGGTCACTGCTGTTTTCATTCAAAGGACGCCTCAACCGCAAAGGATTTTGGCAAGGTTTCGGCATTTGCTTTGCCGTATTATTACTGTTGGCGAATTTGCTGCCGATACAGCAGTTATTCCAACAAACTGCGACCGCACTTTTGGCATCGGCGCTGTTGCTATTGGTGTTGTACTGCTTCGTGGCGGTTGTGGTGAAGCGCTTGCATGACCGTGGACGCAGTGGAAGTGCGGTGTTTATCGTGGTATTTCCGCTGCTGTGCTATTTTGTTGCTGTTTACAGCGACGGCATGATGGCGTGGGCATTGGGGCGATTTATGCCATTGTTTTTCGGCACATTGCTGTTGCTGGACTGGGGCGTTTTTCGTGGACAAGCACAAGCAAACCGCTATGGCGAACGTGGCTTGGCACTGCAATTTAAGTTGAAATAAACCATGAAAATACAACCATTGTTGATCACAACAGTCTGTCTGTTGCTCGCCGCTTGCGGCAGTCCAAACCGCACGTTGCCGTTTTTTGATTTACACGGCAAGCCACAGCAGTTGAGCTTTAGTGTGGCTGGCGATGGCACACCTTTGGCAACCATCAGCAGCGAGAATAAGGGCGGCGGCGACCGCGCTTTTCAGTTGCAAACCCTAGGTGAGCGCAAAATACTGTTAGCGTTGAACCAACAGGATTATCCGCTGCAACAACCGCTTCCACACAAGATTGAGCGTGTGGAGTTTTATGAATTAGGCCAAGCGGGTTTTGTCGATGTTTATCAAATTCAGGCAACAGATGTGTGTCATGCCTTTGGGCGTCGTCAGCCACTAAACGCTGAACATGCGCTGACCTTCTATCAGCGCGATCCACAAGGACAGTTGCGCATGAGCGGACTGATTTCACAATTTGAATTTAGCGACAACGCCTTATTGCACATCAACGCCAGTGAACTGATTCCGCCATTGCCACAGCCAAATCAGTTTGATGGTGACGCGTTATTGCACGGCAGTTATCAAAAAATCCGATCATTTTTAGCGCATATTATTTGCCATTAACACGAGGAACAGAGCGTGTCAGAGATTACATTGAATTACCAAAAAACCCATTTTTTAACCAGCGCACCGGACATCCGCCACCTGCCGGAAGACAGCGGCATTGAAATTGCGTTTGCCGGCCGCTCGAATGCGGGCAAATCGACT
Organism: Testudinibacter crocodili; assembly: GCA_006228005.1. GTDB lineage: Bacteria > Pseudomonadota > Gammaproteobacteria > Enterobacterales > Pasteurellaceae > Chelonobacter. The sequence goes on along the minus strand of VDHG01000005.1, from coordinate 18,076 downwards.
GCACTCAACAGTCTGACCAATCAAAAAAGTTTGGCTCGCACCTCAAAAACACCGGGACGCACCCAGTTAATTAATCTGTTTGAAGTGGAACCACAATGTAAAATTGTCGATTTACCGGGCTACGGCTACGCCGCGGTACCGGAGCAGATGAAAATCAAATGGCAGCAAGCATTGGGCGAATACCTGCAAAAACGAGAATGTTTAGGCGGGGTGGTGATTTTGATGGATATTCGCCATCCGCTAAAAGACTTGGATCAGCAGATGATCGAATGGGCAGTCAGCTCCAAGCTGCCATTGCTACTGCTGCTGACAAAAGCCGACAAACTCAGCCAAAGCGCACGCAGCAAACAAGTGAAACTGGTGCGTGAAGCGATTCTGCCGTTTCAGGGCGATATTCAAGTCGAAGCATTCTCCGCACTGAATAAAATTGGAATTGATAAACTGGCAGCAAAACTGGACGGCTGGTTCGCGCCGAATTTTAGCGCACCAGCAGAATAAAACTATTTGGGGCGACATCATCGCCCCTACGCTGCTTTATTCGATGTGATCTTTTCGCCATTCAGGATAAACTACCTGTAATTCGCGTTCTATAGAACGTCGTACCGCATCTTTTAAAAGACGGGTAATCGGTTTATAGTCACCCTCATCCGCTTTTTCTAGCGCATTATAATAGTCTTCTCTTTCCATTGGTTCGATAATAGCAATAGAATAGCCTGCATTCATTAATTCTACATTCATTATCAATCGACCGGTGCGGCCGTTACCATCAACAAAAGGATGAATACGGACAAAATTAGCATGTAATTCAGCAATACGCTCTAAATCAGCTCTCCCTTCTTCTTTATCCCTTGCGTTTTTTTCTAGTAGCCTATCTATTTCGTTTTGCACTAAGTACGGTTGAGGCGGAATATGCTTTGCCCCCTGAATCATGACAGGAACAGAGCGGTATTTGCCCGAATACATTTCATATTTTGTTGATTTTAAAAGTAATGTATTAAATTCTTTAATGTGTCGCTCAGATAATGGTTCTTTATTCTTAATAATATCTAATAGATAATAAATGGCCTCTTGATGGTTGATGACATCTAAGTGGTCTTTAAAAGGCTTACCTTTAGCCGTCATCCCATTTTCAAGCAATACTCTTGTTTCAATTAACGTTAATTGGTTTCCTTCGATAGCGTTAGAGGCTTGATTGTATCGAATCATAAAATCATCTTGTAATGATTGAGCCGTAATAGGATCTAATGGTCTTTTTGTATCGAGTATTTTTTTGAGTTGTTCAACGGAGTCCATAAGAGTTTTCCTTGATTAAGTGCTTATGCCGCACTTCGCAAACGGGCGGATAGTTAATCCGCCCCTATATTGCCTCATCAAATATCTTTGTCAGTAATCGGATAAAAACGGAATTACTCTACCGTCACCGATTGAATAATCACATCTTCTTGTGGTACGTCTTGGTGGAAACCTTTGTTACTGGTTTTCATTTGGCGAATTTTCTCTACCACGTCCATGCCTTCAACCACTTCACCGAACACGGCATAGCCCCACTCCTGCACTACGTCGCGGTCATACATTTTTTTGCCACGGTAATCCAAGAACGTGTTGTCAGCCACATTGATAAAAAACTGGGCAGTGGCAGAGTGCGGATCGCTGGTGCGTGCCATGGCAATCGTGCCTTTTTTATTGCTTAACCCATTGCTGGCTTCGTTTTGAATCGGTTTGTCGGTGGCTTTCTCTTTCATGCCGGGTTCCATGCCACCGCCCTGAATCATAAAGCCATCGATCACACGATGGAAAATGGTATTGTTATAAAAGCCTTTTTTACAGTAATTTAGAAAATTTTCGCTGGTAATTGGGGCTTTTTCGCTGTTTAATGCTAGTTTGATATCGCCAAAATTGGTGTGTAGTGTGACCATAAATTAAATCCTATTTAATTGTGGTAAAAACGTGATAATGTGGTGCTATTATTTCATAAAAATAACAAAACAGCTACCGACTCAATAGTAGGGTCTGTTGGCTTTTCAACAAAGAACGCAGGACAGAGAATGCTAAAAATTTATAATACGTTAAAACGGGAAAAACAAGAATTTAAACCGATCCATGCCGGAAAAGTAGGGATGTATGTGTGTGGTGTGACGGTGTATGACTACTGCCATATTGGTCACGGGCGTACTTTTGTCTGCTTTGATATGATCGCCCGTTATTTGCGCTATTGTGGCTACGACCTGACCTATGTGCGCAATATCACCGATGTCGATGACAAAATCATTAAACGGGCAGCGGAAAATAGCGAAAGTTGTGATCAGCTGGTTGATCGCATGGTGACGGAGATGCATGCCGATTTCAGTGCTTTGAATATTCAAGCCCCTACTCGTGAGCCACGCGCCACCCATCATATTGCTGAGATTATTGCGATGGTCGAAAAATTGCTGGCACGCAAGCATGCCTATGTGGCAGACAATGGCGATGTGATGTTCTCGGTGCCGAGTTTTGGCAAATACGGCTTGCTGTCGCGGCAAGATCTGGATCAGCTGCAAGCCGGTGCCAGAATCGAAATTTCGGCGATCAAACAAAATCCGATGGATTTTGTGTTGTGGAAGATGTCGAAGCCGAATGAACCGAGTTGGGCGTCGCCTTGGGGCTTGGGGCGTCCGGGCTGGCATATCGAATGTTCGGCGATGAATCATAAAGAACTAGGCGCACATTTTGATATCCACGGCGGTGGTTCGGATTTGATGTTCCCGCACCATGAAAATGAAATCGCCCAATCGTGCTGCGCCCATGGCGATGATTATGTCAACTACTGGATCCATTCCGGCATGATTATGGTCGACAAAGAAAAGATGTCAAAATCACTCGGCAACTTCTTCACCATTCGCGAGGTGCTGAAACATTACAACGGCGAAAGTGTGCGTTATTTTCTACTGACCGGGCAGTATCGCAGCCAATTAAATTACAGTGAAGAAAATCTGAATTTGGCGCATACCGCACTTGAACGACTTTATACCGCCCTGCGTGGCACAGATCCACAGGCAAAAGCCAGCGGTGGAGAGAGTTTTGTAAAGACGTTTAAGGAGGCGATGGACGACGATTTCAACACCCCAAATGCACTCTCTGTGTTGTTTGAACTGGCAAGAGCGGTCAACAAAGCCAAGCAGGAATCTTCGGCACAAGCCGACGGTTTAGCGGCACGTTTACGTGAACTAGGTGAGGTGTTGGGGATTCTATATCAACAACCGGAAGCTTTTTTGCAAGCCGGATCTGATGACAGTGAAGTAGCTGAAATTGAAGCATTAATTCAGCAACGCAACCAAGCCCGTACCGACAAAAATTGGGCAGCGGCCGATCAAGCGCGCGATAAATTAAATGCCATGGGCATCATTTTAGAGGACAGCGCCGACGGCACCATTTGGCGCAAAGCATAGCTTTTTACACTTAATACAATAGTTATAACTTATCAATATAAAAAAGTGCGGTTTTTTAGACCGCACTTTGTCTATTCCACAGAAAACTTCCCGTCATACTGCCTCTGATTAGTTTTATAAAAAAACATAAAACTGATTATTTTCATAAAGTTATTTTATTTATTTAATCATGTTGACCGAATATATCGATTCTCGCAGATTATTGTGTGTTTATGTAATTAAATGTAATAAAAAAATTTTTTACCTATTATATAGAAAAGTAATTGAAAAAGTGGTTTAATGCCGAAATTATGGTGTTGAGTCTAAAAATGATAAGAGTTTGTTTTTAACAAGTCAGTGTAGTGGGGTATAACAATGAATAAAATTTATAAAGTAATTTGGAGTGAAGCAGCACAAGTGTGGATTGCTGTCTCTGAGCTTGGTTCAGCTAGAAGTAAAAGCAGTCGTTCTTTGGTTGCCCATGAGATAGGTTTCAAACCTAAAGTTGTCTCCCCCAGCTTTTACCTGTCGGCTGTAGTTATAGTAATGGCTGGAGTTTTTGGCTATACCCCGCAAGCTTTTGCTGCTACAACATCCTGTAACTATAACAGTAATACAGCAAATGGTTTTATTGATTTTTGGTGTGGTCCAAATGCCAGTTCTTCAACGGATAAAAGTGTGGCTATTGGCAACTCCGCCCAGACTAGTGGAACGAATAATATCCAACAAATTGCAATTGGTAGCAATGTGCGTAGTACCGGCAATCAGGCGATTGCCATTGGTAATGATATGTTGAGTGCAGGGCAAGGTGCGGTCGCCATTGGTGGTGATGACATAGGCGGGCTATATAATCTGGGCTATGGCTACACTGCTGGGCGTGGTTTTGGGACAACGGGAACATCTAATACTTCCACTGGCAATACAGATTATCGTGCCACAGCGGCTTTAGGGCAGGGTGCAGTGGCGATTGGCGGCAATGCTCAAGGGCTTACCAAAGGCTCCACTGCTATTGGTCCTGCTGCCACGGCAGGACAGATTAATCAAACCCAAGTCGGTACCGGTGGTGGCTTAGGTGTTTGGACTGAAGGAGCAGGCGGTGATTCAGGTGCCGAAGCCACCGCTGTGGGCGCCAAAAGCTATGCCAAGGCGCAACAATCAACCGCACTGGGTGCATTTTCTCAAGCTTTAAGTGCGTCTTCTGTTGCGATTGGCGATAGCGCGGTAGCCAGCAATGTTGGCACATTTCCTAGCCAAGGCGTATCTAGTCGCAGGGTGGTAGGTAATAATGTAGATATTCCACGACCAGATACTGGAACCGCATTTTCTAAAGTTGCCCCCGTGGCTGTGGGGGCTAAAAATAATGTATTAACCGGTGGTGTTGCACTGGGTTATAACAACTTGGTTGGTACAACAAATGCCGGATTCGATTACGCCGCCTATGCTTTTGGCAATAATAACGATGCCAGCAATGCCTTTGCTTGGGCATCCGGCTTTGGCAATACCGCCAATGGTGTGTCTTCTATTGCTTTGGGTGCAGTAAACCAAGCCAACGGCAATGCCAGCATTGGCATTGGCCGCGAAGTGCAAGCCAGCAAAGATTTTGCCTTGGCAGTGGGCAATGTGGCCACCGCCAGCGAAGTGGGGGCTATGGCAGTGGGGCATTCCGCCTCGGCCAGCGGCCAGCGGGCAATTGCGATTGGCTCTTCTACCGCCACGGGTTCTAATTTGGATGCCACCAATAATACCAAAGCCAGCGGCGCTGATGCTATTGCGATCGGTACGTTGGCCACGGGTACCGTTTCCAATGCCGTTGCGATTGGCTTGAGCGCTAATGCAACGGGATTCGATTCAGTTGCGCTGGGTTCAGGGGCGCAGGCATTAGCCGGCGGAGGCAATATAGCGATTGGTAGAGGGGCTTACACCAATGGTACAAGCAGTCCCGCCGATCCAGCAAACGGCACTAATATCTCCATCGGTAGTGCTGCCGGTGTGGGGCAAACCACCACTGCCAACGGCAACGTGGCAATCGGCGGCAATGCAGGGCAAAACGTATCCGGCCGTGCCAACTTCGCCATGGGCTTCCAAGCGGGCTCTAATGTTAGTGGCACAGCCAATATTGCTTTTGGTCGCAATGCCGGCTTTGGTGGGACAACCGCTGCACCTTACACACAATCTGGCTCTGTCGCTATTGGTGACAGTGCATTGTCCAGCAGCAGCACCGGCTACTCCACTGCGCTGGGCAGTTTTGCACAAGCCACGGGGCAACAAGCCATTGCCATCGGCGGCGGTGCAGCAGCCAATGCCATTGCCAGCGGCAACAATGCCGTTGCCATTGGTACCGTCGGAACACAAGCCACCAACACCAATACCGTTGCATTGGGCAGCTCAGCTCAGGCTAGCGGTATAAGTGCGATTGCGGTTGGTAATAGTGCCAATGCCTTGGGACAAGGTAGTGTTGTGATGGGTAGCGCTGCAGGGCAACAGAATACCCAAGCCTTCACCATTGCCATCGGCAGCGGTGCAGGCACCACCACCGCCGGAACTAACAATACTGAAAATACCGCCATTGGTCGCAATGCCGGGCGAGATGTAACCGGCAATACCAATTTGGCGTTGTCTTCGCAAGCGGGGCAAAACGTTTCCGGCAGCAACAACTTTGCCGCCATGCTACAAGCCGGGCAGTATGTGTCCGGCAACAATAATATTGCGATTGGCCAGACTGCCGGCAGAGGAACCAGTGCAGCACCGATGACGGCTTCGCATACCGTGGCATTAAGCACTGGCGCTGTTGCGAGCCAAGATCATGCCATTGCCATTGGTAGAAGCTCGCAAGCCATCAATACCAATGCTGTCGCAGTGGGTAATACAGCAAGGGCGCGCGGGGAAAGCTCAATTGCGATGGGTAACACTGCCCTCGTTCATGCCACTGCTACTAATGCCATCGCCATTGGCATTAATGCCATCGCTGGTACTTATTCCGGTGTTGCCATTGGTGACAATGCCAGGGCAACTACTTCAGGTATAACCAGTGCCACAGCAGGTTCATCTACGGCAATTGGTAGAAATGCGGGGGCTAATCTGGGTACCGCACTTGGCGAAGGCGCTTGGGCAACGACCAACAGCGTGGTAATCGGGCGTAATGCCACCACCGTGCCTAAAGACTGGAATTCCGGTGGCATGAATACTACCAATGGGTTTGGTATCAGCAACTACCGCGGTGCAGGCAATGTGGTGATTGGCGATAATGCCAGAGCTATGGTAGGTGGCCGCCCTGTCGCTCAGGCTTCCGTGGCGCTGGGCTATGGTGCCAGCATTGTGGCTGCCGATGAAGCCGACAACTCCACCAACTCAAATACATTAGGCGTGGGCAGTGCCACCGCACTGGGCGGCAATACTCGTATCACCGGCTCCACTGGTGCCACGGTGGTCGGTGCCAATGCCAATTCCACCGCTTCCAACGGCAGCGTGAGCGTGGGGCAATATGCCACCGCAGGCACCACAGCCATGCCTGCCGAAGCCGGCATTGCTATCGGCGGTGCACGTTATAATACCAATGGTACAGTGCTTGCCAACACTGCCACCCGAGTCACCGGCGAAGCGGCTATTGCCATCGGTAGTGCATTGCCAGTTGGCACAACCTATCAAAACACCAGCGCCACCGCTGCTAACGCCATCGCTTTAGGTAGCGGGGCACAAGCACTGGCGGCCAATGCTATCTCGATTGGTACCGGCAACGTGGTGAGAGGCGCCAACTCCGGTGCCTTGGGTGATCCGTCTTATATTTCAGGCAGCGGTACTTATACCATTGGTAACGATAATGGTACTTCTGCTCAGCCGATTGCAGCCAACAATTCCGGTGCCTTTGGTAACAACAATATGATGATTGTTGGCGGCTCAAGTGGCATCCGCATTGTGGGTAACAGCAATGATGTTAGCTCCTCTAATGTGATGGTGTTGGGCAACAATGTTATTGTCGCCACTGGTTTAGATGGCGCTGTGGTGTTGGGCAATGATTCTACCGTCAGCAAAGCGATGGATACCGCAAAAACTGATTTAAACGGCTTAACTTACACCTACGCTCCAGCAGGTGCGGTACCGGCAGATGGCGATGTGGTAAGTGTGGGCAAAGCGGATAAACCACGTCAAATTCAAAACGTAGCCAACGGACAAGTCTCTGCTAGTAGCTTAGATGCCATTAACGGCAGCCAGTTGTATGCCGTGGCAGATACGCTTTCTAAAAAATTAACCCATTTTTATAGTGTTAATAACACGACAACAACAGCAGGTAACTATAATAATGACGGTGCCACCGGCACCAATGCAATGGCGCTGGGACCAGATGCCAAAGCAGTAGGGGCGCAAAGTATTGCCATGGGCTTGAATGCTCAGACCTCTGATGGGGCGGATTCGGTTGCGATTGGTCATAATAGCAATGCAGCAACCGGCTCTGTCGCCATGGGACGCGGAACGGTTGCCAATGGCAATAATGCCGTGGCAATTGGTTTAGGAGCTCAAGCGACTTCCGCCGATTCTGATAATTTTGGTGGTATTGCGATTGGCGGACAAAGTAAAGCCACTACACCGACTGACGCTAATGCTACAGCAACCGCGATTGGCTATTCCAGCCAGGCAACAACCGATGGTGCTTTAGCTTTAGGGGATACGGCTAAAGCCACGGCTAATGCCGGTGATGTCGCTTTGGGTAGCAATTCATCTACTGCAGCGGTGGTTAACACCACCGAAGCAACGGTAGGCAAATTGACTTACTCCGGCTTTGCCGGCACTGCCGCCACCTCTACTGTGAGCGTGGGTGAGGCTGGTAAAGAGCGTACGCTGACCAATGTGGCGGCAGGACGTATTAGCCAAACCAGCACTGATGCCATCAATGGCAGCCAGTTGTATGCCACTAATTTAACCTTGGGTAAGGTTGCTACTACCGCAGTCGGTATTTTAGGCGGCAATGCGGCTTTGGCGGCTGATGGCACAATCACCATGACCAATATTGGTGATACCAATAAAAATACCGTACACGAGGCGATTAAAGCAGCAAAAACCGAAGTGGCAGCGGGTACGAATGTGACCAGTGTGGTGAAAACAGATGGAATCAATGGTCAAGCAGTCTATACCGTGAATGCCGATGGCACCACAGTATCAGCAGCGACAAGTGCGGTTACAGTGACGGCCGATCCGAAAGACGGCACCAATATCACCAACTACAAAGTGGATCTCTCGCAAGAGACTAAAGACAGTATTGCTAAAGCCGATGGCGCACTTCAATCTTGGACAGCGCAGGTGAACGGTGCAACAGCAGCGACAATCAACAAAGACAACACCACGTTGAATTTTGTTAATGGTGACAATATTCTGATCACCAATGACGGCGGTATTAAAGTTTCTACCAGCATGACTCCGTCGTTTACTACAGTGACAGCCACAGAGAGTATTACGGCACCCACCATCAGCACCGGCAATGGTGGCCCAAGCATGAGCGCAACAGATGGCATCAATGCGGGTAATCAAAAAATTACCAATGTTACTGCGGGTACAGAAAACACGGATGCGGTTAACTATAGCCAGTTGAAAGCAGTACAAGATGCGGCTAAAACCAGCAGCGTCGTCAAAGGCACCAATGTAGCCAGCGTAACCTCAACAACCACTGATGTGAACACTGAATATACCGTGAATGCAGACGGCACCACGGTATCGGCAGCAACGACAAGTGCGGTTAAAGTGACTGCGGGTGATAAAAATGCCACCACTAACGTTACCGATTATGCGCTGGACTTAACCGATAAGACCAAGGAAGATATTGCCAAAGGCGTGACAGCCTCTGAAGATATTGCCAGCAAAGGTCTTGTTTTTGCCGGTGACAGTGGTGACAACGCCACCCGTAAACTCGGCGAAACCTTAAATGTTAAAGGGGGCAATACCACCGAAGCCAATCTTACCGACAACAATATCGGCGTTGTTTCAAATGGCGCAGATACCTTAACGGTAAAACTGGCAAAAGATGTCAACCTTGGCGCAACAGGCAGCCTTACCATCAACAGCAACAAGCTGGATAAAGACGGTTTGGACGTGGTTAGCGGCAATACATCGGTGGCAATCAAACCGGCTAAACTGGGCGATCCGGTGTCGGTAGTGGCGACTGATGGTACCAACACAGCCGTTTATGGTGCTAAAGGCTTAAGCTTTACTGAAACCAACGGCACACCTTTGGCAAACAGCCCAAGCATCAGCCAAACCGGTATCAATGCAGGTAACCAACAAATCACCGCTGTGAAGAGCGGTGTTGACGGCACAACCTTGGCAGATGCCGCAGGTGATACCCTCACCAACGCTGCCAACATCGGCGATGTGAAAAATGCCATTACCAATCTGGAAACCCAATACCAAGGGGATAATGCTGCGGTGACGGTGACACGCAAACCGGCTGAAGTGTTGAGTGTGAAAGGTGGTGCAGCTGCGGATCAATTGACCGATGGTAATATCGGTACTGTAGGTGCAACAGACGGTTCGATCACAGTGAAACTGGCGAAAAACCTAGCCGGATTAACCGATGTCGAAACCGAAAGCCTATCGGTTGGCGATAAAGTGACGATTACCAGTGCCGGCATTGATGCAGGCGGCTTACCGATCACCAACGTGGCAGACGGCGTGAATGATGATGATGCGGTCAATGTTTCGCAACTGAATAAAGTTGCTGGTGGCTGGGAAATCGGTAACGATATCACCGCCGCCAAAGTGGGCAATGTGGCTGCCGGTAAGCGGGTGAATTTTGTTTCCGGCAATGAAGAAACAACGTTGGTTGATGTTACACAAGATGCCAATGGCAATAGCGTAGTGACTGTGGAAGCCGCACCGGGTGCGATTCGCTACAGCAACACCAATACCGCAGCAGGTGGCAATGCCTCTAATGGCGATCAATTTACAGCCACCAATTCAGTTACGCTGATGGGTGCTAACGGCGATACCAGCAGTGGTGTGACTATTAACAATGTTGCACCGGGAACATTGTCTGCGGACAGCAAACAAGCGGTTAATGGTGCTCAATTGTTTGAAACCAATACCAATGTAGCGACCAATGCGGCCAATATTGCCAAAGGCATTAATTTTGGTGGCACCGAGGGCAGCAATAAATATGCCCTGGGCGACACCATCAATGTGAAAGGCGATAGCAACATCACCAGTACAACGATTGCCGGTGGTGCGCAGTTGGCATTGGCGAATACCGTTACTATTGGCAATGCAACCACAGGCAAACCGGTAACCATCAATGGCGAAGCCGGCACCGTTGGCGGTTTGACCAACAAAACCTTTGACGTGGCGAACATCACCAGCGGTCAAGCGGCAACAGAAGACCAGTTAAAAGCGGTTAGCGAGGTTGCCAGTGCGGGTTGGAATGTGCAAGCCAATGATACGAAAGCAGAAAATGTTGCACCGAAGGATACGGTGACGTTTAAAGATGGCAAAAATATCTTGGTAACTCAAGAGGGCAAAACATTAACTATTGCCACTTCTGATAATCCGGAATTCACCAGCGTGAAAATTGGTGATGTCACCAATAACACTACGCTGACCAGCTCAGCCGATGGCTTGAGTGTGGGCGGTGATAAAATCACCAATGTGGGTTCAGGTACGGTAGCCGCGGACAGCACCGACGCAGTGAATGGCGGCGATGTGTATACGGCAATTCAAGGCACCGCAAGTCAATATCAAGGTGATAACACCACCGTGACCGTAACTCGCAAACCGGCTGAGGTGTTGAGCATTACTGGCGGAGCAACCGATTTAACCGATAACAACATCGGTACTGTAGGCAATGCTGATGGCTCGATTGCGGTGAAACTGGCGAAAAACCTGACTGGATTGGAAAAAGTCACGGTTGGCGACAGTGAACTTACCACCAACGGCTTGACCATCAACAATGGTACCGCAGGTAATACGGTCAGCCTGACCAAAGACGGCTTGAACAATGGTGGCAACAAAATCACCAATGTTGCCACCGGCACAGCGGATACCGATGCGGTGAATGTGGCGCAATTGAATGAAGTGGCAGGGCAGCAGCGAAACCACTGACTTTTGCCGGCAACAGCCGTGTAGCGGCAGACGGCACGAGCGATGTTGAGCGTAAATTAGGCGAAACTCTGAAGATCTACGGTGCAACTGATGGCAGCCTGACAGCGCTCTCAACGGATGCGGCGACAGCAGGCACCTACAGCGGTAAAAATATCCAGACCATCACGGATAAAACCACCGGTGCCGTACAAATTCAATTAGCGGAGAATCCGCAGTTCACCAGCGTGAAAATTGGTGATACCACCAATAACACCACGTTGACCAGCACAGCCAACGGCTTGGATGTGGGTGATGATAAGATCACCAATCTGAAGAGCGGTTTGGACGGTACAACCTTGGGTAATGCCAGTGGCGCAGTGTTGACCAATGCAGTGAATGTGGCTGACCTGCAAAGTGCGGTCACAGGCTTGACCGATAGCGGTTTTAAAGTCAATGCCGATAATGCGGATGTTAAAACGCATAAATTGGGCAACGAGCTGGCGATTGTGGCGGGTAATGCCACAGACACATCTAGCAACAACTTGGCAACCAAAGTTGAGCAAGATGCGCAAGGTAAAACCACGGTGACGGTGAGCATGAAAAATGCACCGACCTTTACCGGCACGGTGACCGCACCAACATTTGTGACCAGTGGTAACAATCCGGTGACGATTGGTGATGGCAAAGTCACTGGCTTGGTTGCCCCGACAGCTGGCAGTGATGCCACCAATAAAGATTATGTTGACGGCAAAGTGGGCGACGCAGTAGGTGCGGTAACCCTGAACACAGCAGGCGACACAGGGACAGGCAGCGTTAATCTGAAGACCCAATCTTTAGCGATTAACGGCACCACCGACCAAATCGAAAGCACGGCATCAGAACAAGGCGTTACCCTGAAACTGAGCAGCAAAGTAACCGATTCGCTGGCGAAAGCAGACAATGCGGTGCAGTATGATGATCCAGCTGTGAAAGATAAAGTAACCTTGGGTGGCACAGACAGCACAACGCCGGTGCAGTTGACCAATGTCAAGGCGGGAGATCTGAGTGCGAACAGCACGGATGCAGTCAATGGCAGCCAGTTGTTTGCCACCAATCAAAATATTGAAACCTTGCAAAAAGGCTGGAACGTTACGACTTCTCAATCGGACGGCACTGCCAGTGGAAGTGCGGTCACCGTAGTGAAAGCTGAGGATACCGTGACCATTGATGCCGGTAAAAATATTGTCATTACTCAAGATGGGCAGAAAGTATCGATTGCCACTTCGGCCACACCAGAATTCAGCAGTGTGAAAATTGGTGATGCTACCAACAGCACCACATTGACCAGCACAGCCAACGGTTTGGATGTGGGCGGTGACAAAATCACCAATGTCGGTTCAGGCACTGTGGCAGATGGCAGCACCGACGCAGTCAACGGTGGTGATGTGTATACGGCGATTCAAAATACCGAAACGCAATATCAAGGCGACAACACAGCGGTGACAGTGAAACGCAAACCGACTGACGTGCTGAGCGTGAAAGGCGGTGCAGCTGCGGATCAATTGACCGATAACAACATCGGTACGGTGGGTGCGGAAGACGGTTCGATCACCGTCAAACTGGCGAAAAACCTGACCGGATTGGAAAAAGTCACGGTTGGTGACAGTGAACTCACCACGAATGGCTTAACCATCAGCAACGGTACCGCAGGTAACCCAGTTAGCCTGACCAAAGACGGCTTGAACAATGGTGGCAACCAAATCACCAATGTGAAGAGCGGTTTGGACGGTACGGCTTTGGGTGATGCAGCCGGTGCGGTGTTGACCAATGCAGTGAATGTGGCTGACTTGCAAAGTGCGGTCACAGGGTTGACCAATAGCGGTTTTAAAGTCAATGCCGATAATGCAGATGTTAAAACCCATAAATTGGGCAACGAGCTGGCGATTGTGGCGGGTAATGCCACCGAGACTTCAAGTGACAACTTGGCAACCAAAGTTGAGCAAGATGCCGCCAGCGGTAAAACTACAGTGACCGTGAGCATGAAAGAGAGCCCAACCTTTAAGGATATTACTGCCACCAGCGTAACGGCTGATGACGGTGCGGGCAATGTCACCAAACTGACGGCAACGGGCACAACTGTAACCGACGGCACCAACACCAGTGCTTACGGCGCTGATGGTCTGGTGATCAAAGACAAGGATGGTAAAGAAGTTGCTTCTTTGGATAGCACGCCGATTGCAGTGAAAGACAAAGATGGCAACGATATTACCAATGTCAACACGGCGTTGAACCAGTTGAACAGTGTGCAACAAGCGGCTGACAGCTTTGCGGTCAAGTACGACAAAAACGCAGATGGCACACCGAATAAAGACAGTGTGACCTTGGCGGGTACCACCGGTACGCCTGTGACTAAAAATGCGGATGGCACATTTGCACCAATGAGCGGTGGTACGGCGTTGAACAATGTGGCTAGTGCAGGCGATATTACTGACCCAGCGAATGCCTACAAAGCAGTGAATGCAGGGGATTTGAACAATCAAATTGCGGGCATCACCAACAGTGGTATTCAAGTGAATGCTGACCAAGGTGGGGTTCAAACCCATAAACTGGGCAACGAGCTGGCAATCGTGGCGGGTAATACCACAGACGCTACCTCAAGCGACAACTTGTTGACGAAAGTGGAGCAAGATGCCGCCAGCGGTAAAACCACGGTGACCGTGAGCATGAAAAATGCACCGACCTTTACCGGCACGGTGACCGCACCAACATTTGTGACCAGTGGTGACAATCCGGTGACGATTGGTGCAGGCAAAGTCAGTGGTTTGGTTGCACCAACCGCAGATGGTGATGCCGCGAATAAAAAATATGTGGATGATCAGTTAACGACAACGGTCGATGCGGTCGCACTGAATACCGCAGGAGATAGCGGTACCGGTAATGTTAATCTGAAAACACAAACATTGTCGGTGACCGGTACGGCGGATCAAATTGAGACAACCGCAGCAGACCAAGGCATCAAGCTGAAGTTGAGTGATAAAGTGACCGAATCGTTGGCGAAAGCAGACAATGCGGTGCAGTATGATGATCCGACTAAGAAAGACAGTGTGACCTTGGGCGGCGCAGGCAGCACAACGCCGGTGCAGTTGACCAATGTGAAGAGTGGTTTGGGCGATACGGCTTTGGGTGATGCAGCCGGCGCAGTGTTGACCAATGCGGTCAATGTGGCTGATCTGCAAAGTGCGGTCACAGGATTGACCGACAGCGGCTTTAAAGTCAATGCTGATAACGCAGACGTTAAAACCCATAAATTGGGTAAAGAGTTGGCGATTGTGGCAGGTAATGCAACTGATACCGTCACCACCAACTTGGCAACTAACGTGACACAAGATGCGGACGGTAAAACCACGGTGACGGTGAGCATGAAAGAGAGTCCGACCTTTAAGGATATTACTGCCACCAGCGTAACGGCTGATGACGGTGCGGGCAATGTCACCAAACTGACGGCAGCCGGAACCGAAGTGAAAGATGCGGCTGGTAACAGTGCGACCTATGGTGCAACCGGCGATACCATTAAAGATGCAGCGGGCAATAGCACGACAACCACGGCAGCGGGTACGGTGGTGAAAGATGCGGCTGGCAACACCACTACGGTGGCAGCAAACGGCACAACCGTCACCGACGGCACCAACACCAGCACTTATGGGGCGGATAAAGCCACAGTAGGTAGCGCCAATCCGGTGGTGATTGATGGTGCCAAAGGGACGGTGAGCGGTTTAACCAACACCGCATGGGACAACAGCAAAACCTATACCGGCAGCAATACTGCCGCAACCGAGGGGCAAGTGGCGGATGCGATCAGCGGTTTAACTGACAAAGGCTTGATCTTTGCCGCCAACACCGGCAATAACCACACCGCGAAACTAGGTAGCACCGTGACCGTGAAAGGGGCAGATGAAAATACCGACTTCAACAAATTTGATGCGGGTAAAAACATCATGACCCAAGTGGATAATGGTCTGATTCGTGTGGCGTTGGCGAAAGAACTGAGTGGCTTGGATAGCGTGACGGTCGGCAAGGATGCCAATGGCAACACCACGGTATTGAATGGTGCGGGTACCACCGTGACCAATGACGATGGTCGCACAGCCAGCTATGGTGTGGACGGCATGAGCGTTAAAGGTGCAGATGGTACAACCTTAGCCAGTGTCGGCAAAGATGGCGTCAGCACTACCGGCACAGTGAAAGTGGTAGATGGTGAAGGTAAAACCGTGGCACAGCTGGATGATACGGCGATGAATGTTGCCGGCAAATCGGTGACCAGTGTCAACGAAGCCATTAATCAGTTGGATAAAGCGGCAGCGGCTGCCAAAACGACTGTCACTGCGGGTGACAATATTGTGGTTACCCCAACAACCAACAGTGACGGCAGTACGACGTATAATGTTGCTACCGCTAAAGATCTGAAGGTAGACAGTGTTAAAGCGGGCGATACTACCATCAACAACGATGGCTTAACCATCGCAGGCGGTCCGAGTGTGACTAAAGCTGGGATTGATGCGGCAGGAACTAAGATCACCAATGTGGCGTCCGGCGATATCAGTGCAACTAGTACCGACGTAGTGAACGGTGGCGATGTGCATAATGCCATCAAAAATGCCACTAGCGATTTGGTTGATAACGGTCTGAAATTTGGTGCCAATAGCGGTGATACCTATACGGCTAAACTGGGATCAACGGTGAGTGTGAAAGGTGCGGACAGCAATACCGACTTCAGCAAATTTGATGGCGGCAAAAACATCATGACACAAGTGGATGCCAAGGGTAATATTACCGTGGCATTAGCCAAAGATGTGGAAGTTGCCAGTGCCAAGTTCGGTGATACCGTCAAGATCGACAACAACGGTATCAATGCAGGCAATACCGTGATTGATGGGGTGAAAGCCGGCAGCATTGCCGCAGGTAGCCAACAAGCTGTCAATGGTGGTCAAGTGCATGATGTTGCTCAATCTGTTGCTAAGGCATTGGGCGATGGCGCGAAAGTTAACCCTGACGGTACGGTGACGGCTCCAACTTATACCATCACCAAAACGGATGGTTCGACAGTAACCGCCAACAGTGTCGGTGGAGCATTGAATTACTTCAACCAAGAGATTGTTAAACCAATTACCTTTACTGGTGATAGCGGCAGCTATGATGCGAAACTGGGTAATACCGTCAACGTGAAAGGTGATGGTAAAAACATCAGTACTTCTGTGAGTGGTAATAACCTGACCATCAGTATGACCGATACACCGGAGTTCAGCCGTGTTACCACTGGTGGTACCGTGATGAACAGCAATGGCCTCACCACGGGTGGTGGCAATGGCCCTAGCTTGACAACCAGCGGCATTAATGCAGCGGGTACCAAAATCAGCAATGTAGGCAATGCAACTGAAGCGGGGGATGCGGTCAACTTCGGACAAGTTCAAGCGATGGGGAATAACCTGAACAGACGTATCAATGAAGTTGATAAGAGTGCCAGAGCCGGTATCGCCGGAGCGTTGGCAACCGCCGGTCTCTACCAAGCCTACCTGCCGGGTAAATCCATGGTTGCTGTTGGTGCAGGGACTTATCGTGGTGAAAATGCGTTGGCTATCGGTGTCTCCAGAATCTCTGACAATGGTAAAATCGGGGTGAAACTGACTGGTATGTCAACCAGTCAAGGTGATGCCGGTGGTTCTGTCAGCGTAGGTTATCAGTGGTAATGAATCTTAACCGCACTTTGGGCAGACTTGTTCAAAGTGCGGTCAACAAAAAGGAAATTGTGAGATGAAATTAAAGTTAGTGAAGTATGCGTTACCACTGGCTGTTGCGGTAGCATTAGCGGGCTGTCGTTTGAGTGATGTTAAATCCGATGGCACGACTGATCAACCGATGTGGCCGAAAGTGGAAGATGCCGGGGTGAATTTCAGCGGTTCGCAGTATGGCATTTGGCCGAACTGGGATAACGTGCGCATGATCGAAAAAGGTATGAACAAAGATCAGCTGTATTATCTGATCGGCAGACCGCACTTTAGCGAAGGCTTGTTTGCGGTGCGTGAATGGGATTATGTGTTCAACTACCGTCAAAACGGTGAACATAAAATTTGTCAATACAAAGTGTTGTTCGACAAAGACATGAACGCCCAATCGTTTTTCTGGAAACCAACCGGCTGTAACAATCAGTATGAACTGTCAGGCGACTTCTTGTTTGATTTTGACTCGGCGACCTTGAGCGCCAAAGGCAAATCAGTGATTGATGAGGTGGCACGTGGTTTAAATGCGAGTGGCAGCAAAGCACTGACAGTGGACGGCTATACCGATCGTTTAGGTTCAGACAGCTACAATCAAGTGTTGTCGCAAAGACGTGCTGAAGCGGTGAAAGCCTATTTGGTTTCCAAAGGATTTGCGGCAAGTGCGGTCACAGCGGTCGGACACGGCAAAGCGGATCAAGTGGTGGCGTGTGACGCGGAACAAGGACAAGCATTGCGTGATTGCCTGCGTCCAAATCGCCGTGTGGTGATCTCGGCTAACTAAGTTGTTACGAAGCGCTGTTTAAAATAAACCCTGTCATTATCATGGCAGGGTTTATTATATGGTTGGCATAGTAGACAAAA
>VDHG01000049.1 GCA_006228005.1 Testudinibacter crocodili | reverse complement strand
TCTATAGCTCAAATTATAAACAAAGATCAACAGACTCTAAACTTTGCTTTGACTTTAGGCTATGTTTTGCATTAGAATTGCAAACCTTTATATCGTCCTGTCGTCTTAAGTGCGGCAATTAAGTTAAAATAACAAAGTTCCTTTGAGGTGAATGGCACATGCCTGTAATTAAAGTACGTGAAAACGAATCCTTTGACGTAGCATTACGTCGTTTCAAACGTTCATGCGAAAAAGCCGGTATCTTAGCCGAAGTTCGCAGCCGTGAGTTCTACGAAAAACCAACTACTATTCGTAAACGTGAAAAAGCGTCCGCACAAAAACGCCATGCAAAAAAATTGGCTCGTGAAAACGCCCGTCATACCCGTTTATATTAATTTAAACAGCACTACCGTTTTGGCGGTAAACTGTTAGAATTCAATAAAACCGTGATGCCCAGTGCTTCACGGTTTTATTATATAAAATTTTCTCTTTTTATTGCGTCATTTAAAATAACCTGAAGCGGAGCAATTGCACTGATGAAAGGTCCTATTCCAAGAACATTTATCGATGATCTCTTGGCGCGCACTGACATTGTCGAATTGATTAATGGACGCGTCAAATTGAAAAAAGCCGGTCGTGATTACCAGGCTTGCTGTCCTTTTCATCACGAGAAAACCCCCTCTTTTACTGTCAGTCAAAATAAACAGTTCTATCATTGCTTCGGTTGTGGTGCGCATGGCAATGCGATTGGGTTTTTAATGGAGTATGACAAACTGGAATTTGTGGAAGCTGTGGAAGAGTTGGCGGCAATGCACGGCTTGGATGTGCCACGCGAGCAACGAAAATTTGATTCAGAAAAAGGGGCGAGTTTAAGTTATCAAAGTAAGCGCGATTTGCATCAATTGATGCAAGATATTGCCAATTTTTATCAACAAAATCTGACAAATGATATTCCGGCACAGACCTATGTGGCAAAGCGCGGTTTATCGCCGGAAGTGATTACGCGCTATCAAATCGGCTTTGTGCCGAATCGCATGGACAGTGTGCTGCAACGTTTCGGGCAAAGCCGAGAAATGCAGCAGCAGTTGCTGGACAGCGGTATGGTGTCGAAAAATGATCGTGGTAATATTTATGATCGGTTTCGGCACCGGTTGATGTTCCCGATTCGTGATCGGCGAGGACGAGTGATTGCGTTTGGTGGTCGGGTGCTGGGCGATGAAAAGCCGAAGTATTTAAATTCACCGGAAACCGCAATCTACCACAAAGGCAATGAACTGTACGGATTGTACGAAGCGCTGCAAGACAATGCTGAACCCGATTTCTTGCTGGTGGTTGAAGGCTACATGGATGTGGTTGCCTTGGCGCAATTTGGCGTAAATAATGCCGTTGCTGCATTGGGCACCGCCACCACTTCAGAACAGATTCAACAACTGTTTCGCAGCTGTGAACAGATTATTTGCTGCTACGATGGCGATCGTGCCGGGCGAGATGCGGCATGGCGTGCTTTGGAAAATGCGTTACCGCACTTACACGATGGAAGGCAACTAAAATTTGTTTTTTTGCCTGATGGCGAAGATCCGGACTCTCATATTCGCCAAGTGGGTAAAACGGCATTTTTAGCATTTGTGGCACAAGCTAAAAACCTGAATGAATTTCTATTTGAGCAGTTGCTGCAACAAGTGGATTTAAGCAGCAAAGAAGGCAAGGCAAAATTAGCGGCACTCAGTGAGCCGTTGATTCAAAAAATTCCGGGCAAGTTGTTGCGCACCTATTTGGTGGAAATTTTGGGCAGCAAACTGGGGATTCTTGATCCGAACCAGCTGCAAAAACTGATTGCCGAGACCACACAATCTAGCGAAAGTGCGGTTACGGCACAGCCTAAAATTAAACAAACTCCAATGCGACTGCTGATTGCGTTACTGCTGCAAAATCCACGTTTGGTGGAAGCCATTCCAGATATTGAGCCGTTGCGCGATTTGGACGATCCCGGCTTTCAGTTGTTTTATAGTCTGGCAGCCTTGTGTCAAAGCCGAGTCGGCTTGACCACAGGGCAGATTCTGGAGCATTGGCGCGGAAAAGAAAACGAGAAGCCCCTTGAAATGTTGGCGGTTTGGGACCATCTTATCGACGATGACAACGTGGAAAAGACGTTTATGGATAATTTAGATTATCTGTATAACCGATTAATTGAAAAACGAATGGAATTGCTAATCGCCAAAGATCGAAATCAACGCTTGAGTTTGGAAGAGAAGAAAGAGTTAGCGGAATTATTACAGGCAAATAAATCCATTCGGTAAGAATCCGTTGGGTTGGAATCGGCAGCTATGGTATAATCCACAGCTGTAATTTGCCTTTTAACCTCAATTATCAATAAGTGCGGATATCAAATTTATGGAGCAAACCTCTAAATCTCAATTAAAACTGCTGATTGCCCAAGGAAAAGAGCAAGGCTATTTAACTTTTGCTGAGGTGAACGATCACCTGCCAGAAGAGTTGGTGGATGCCGAGCAGATTGAAGATATTATTCAAATGATCAACGACATGGGAATCCAAGTGCTGGAAACAGCGCCGGATGCTGATGACTTGATGTTGAATGAAAATATCGCCGATGAAGATGCGGTAGAAGAAGCCACACAAGTATTGTCGAGTGTAGAGGCTGAATTAGGTCGCACCACTGATCCAGTGCGGATGTATATGCGTGAAATGGGCAGCGTAGAGTTGTTGACCCGTGAAGGCGAAATTGATATTGCCAAACGCATTGAAGAAGGGATCAACGAAGTACAAAGTGCGGTCGCCGAATATCCGGAAGCGATCACCTCATTACTGGAGCAGTATGATCAAGTTGAAGCCGGTACTATTCGTTTGACCGATCTCATCACCGGTTTTGTAGATTTGAATGATATTGTGACCGAAGAGGCGGTGGAACTGTCAGAAAATTTTGATGAGGAAGACGGCGAAAGTGAAACCACTGCTGCAGATCTGGATGATGAAGAAGAAGAGAGTGAAGACGGAAATTCAGCAGATAGCGATGATTCTGATAATAGTATTGATCCGGAATTTGCCCGTCAAAAATTTACAGAGTTGAAAGAGCAGTATAGCGTAACCTTGGAAGTGATCAGAAAACATGGGCGCACCAGTAAAAAAGCCAAAGAGCATATTGCGGTGCTTTCCGATGTATTCCAACAATTCCGCTTAGTGCCGAAACAATTTGATAGTTTGGTGCTGTTGATGCGCGGTATGTTGAAGCGTATCCGTACCGAAGAGCGGTTGTTGCGTCGCTTGGTCAATGAATACAGCAAAGTGCCGAGCAGTTACTTTCCAAAAGGCTTTATTGGGCATGAGACTAGCGATACTTGGTTAGTTAAAGCGTTAAATGCGGGCAAACCATGGTCGGAAAAATTACAAAGCTACGAGCCTGAAATTCGTACCATTATTAGTAAGTTTGAAGTGATTGAAAAAGACAGTAGCTTATCGGTTGCACAAATTCGTGAAATCGGTGAACGGATTTCGCAAGGCGAACTGAAGGCGCGTCGTGCCAAAAAAGAGATGGTGGAAGCAAACTTGCGTTTGGTGATTTCGATCGCCAAAAAATATACTAATCGTGGTTTACAATTCTTGGATCTGATTCAAGAAGGCAATATCGGCTTGATGAAAGCGGTGGATAAATTTGAATATCGTCGCGGTTACAAATTCTCCACTTATGCAACTTGGTGGATCCGTCAGGCGATCACTCGTTCGATTGCTGATCAGGCGCGTACTATCCGGATTCCGGTGCATATGATTGAAACCATTAATAAATTAAATCGTATTTCGCGTCAAATGCTGCAGGAAATGGGGCGTGATGCCACACCAGAAGAGTTGGCGGAACGGATGAATATGCCGGAAGATAAAATCCGTAAAGTGCTGAAAATCGCCAAAGAACCGATTTCGATGGAAACGCCAATTGGTGACGACGACGATTCGCATTTAGGTGATTTTATCGAAGACAGCACCTTGGAGCTACCGTTGGATTCCGCTACTGCCGAAAGCCTGAAAATGGCGACGCAAGAAGTGTTAGATGGGCTAACCCCGCGTGAAGCCAAAGTGTTGCGGATGCGTTTCGGGATCGATATGAATACCGATCATACCTTGGAAGAGGTGGGTAAACAATTTGATGTAACCCGTGAACGAATTCGTCAAATCGAAGCCAAAGCACTGCGTAAATTACGCCACCCAAGTCGCTCAGAAAACCTGAAGAGCTTTTTGGACGAATAACGACAACAATTTATTTAAATTGATAAAAGTGCGGTTGAAAAGTTTACGTCGACCGCACTTTTTTGTTGGTGAATCAAGCTTGTTTTTTAGTCAACCAATGTTGAGTATCTAGACTTAGCCTAACGATTCCTCTATAATCTCAGCTCTTTATCCATACCGCATTTTGCCCCCATAGCTCAGTCGGTCAGAGCAGTCGACTCATAATCGATTGGTCACAGGTTCAAGTCCTGTTGGGGGCACCAACTCTTTCCACACTATCCCGCATTTTTTGTCTACTATGCCCCAATATTTATCCGTAAAAAAACTGCGCCGCTATGGTTGAAGTTTTCCACTTTTACGGCGCAGTTATTTGTCGAAATAAAGTAATTTAGTCAAACATGGCTGAAATAGACTCTTCATTGTTGATTCGGCGGATAGCTTCTGCCAACATACCGGACAGGGTTAAGATCCGCACTTTGTTCAATGCTTCGATTTCAGGGGCAAGTGGGATGGTGTCGGTGACGACGATCTCATCGATTGCGCCGCTGGCAATATTTTGTGCTGCATTGCCGGAGAAAATCGGGTGAGTTGCGTAGGCATAAACACGGCGCGCACCGCGCTCTTTCAGTGCATCGGCAGCTTTGCATAACGTGCCGCCGGTATCGATCATGTCATCAACCAGAATACAATCCCGACCAGCCACTTCACCGATGATGTGCATGACTTGCGATACATTGGCGCGTGGGCGGCGTTTGTCGATAATCGCCATATCGGTGTCATTCAACAATTTGGCAACCGCTCTGGCACGCACAACGCCACCGATATCTGGTGAAACTACGATTGGATTGGTCAAGTCGGTTTTTTTGACGATATCGTTGATTAAAACTGGTGAGCCGAAAACGTTATCAACTGGTACATCGAAGAAGCCTTGAATCTGTTCGGCGTGCAAGTCGCAGGTTAGCACGCGGTCAATTCCGACGCTGGAAAGAAAGTCGGCAACCACTTTGGCCGTGATCGGCACACGGGCAGAGCGGACGCGGCGATCTTGGCGAGCATAACCGAAATAAGGAATAACCGCTGTGATACGACCAGCAGAGGCGCGTCGTAAGGCATCAACCATTACAATCAATTCCATTAGGTTGTCATTGGTTGGCGCACAGGTGGACTGAATGATAAATACATCACTTCCCCGTACATTTTCATTGATCTGAACGTTGATTTCACCGTCGCTGAAACGACCGACGGTCGCTTTACCGAGAGAAGTATATAGGCGTTCGGAAATTTTTTTGGCCAAAGCCGGTGTGGCGTTTCCGGCAAAAAGCTTCATGTCAGGCATGTTTTAACCCCAAGTTGGATATTGAAAATTATGATTGCGCTGCAATCTGTGAAATTTACTGTAAAATCTTATCTCGTTAGTGCGTTATATCAGACTTTATCTGGTTTTTCCGAGCAAAATATGCAGCGGGGAGCGGTTCATTCCTCGTGCAACAAAAGCATTTATAGTATTGGGTAATTGTTCACATACTTGTTGTGCGGCTATTTTATTGTCAAATTCGGCGAAAACACAGGCGCCGGTTCCTGTTAGCCGTGCAGGTGCATATTGTAGCAACCAGTTTAGCAAATGTTCAACCTCAGGATAGTGATCCCTGACAATTTTTTCACAATCATTGGAAAATTCTTGTTTTAATAGTGTCGTTAGCGATTTTTTAGGGGTATGGCGTGGCAGTGTGGGATCGCCAAAAATTTCGGCGGTAGCGATACTGACATTGGGTTTAGCCACTAAATACCATTTTTCTTCGGGATAACAAGCCGTTAATTCTTCGCCAACCCCTTCAGCAAAAGCGGCATTGCCATAAATAAAAATCGGAACATCAGCACCGAGAGTGAGTCCCAGCTTTGCTAAGCTATCCAAATCCAGATTGAGCTGCCAAAGTTGGTTCAGTACCATAAGTGCGGTTGCCGCATTCGATGAACCGCCGCCGACACCGCCGCCCATCGGTAATACTTTATCTAAATACAGATCAGCACCTAACTGGCAGCCGCTATGTTGTTGCAGTAGCTTTGCGGCACGGTAAACCAAGTTGTGTTCGGGAGAAACACCCTCCAAGTGCGGTGTGAGATTAATTTGTGTATCGTTTCTTACATGAACTGTGAGCCAGTCGCCGTAATCCAGAAATTGAAATAGGGTTTGCAGCTCATGGTACCCGTCGCTACGTTGGCGATTAATGTATAAAAACAAATTGAGTTTAGCTGGACAAGGATAACGCCGTTGTAGCGCATTTTCACTTAGAGCTGCGCTGTTGAAGTGATAAGATTGATCCATCCGACTTAAAATTTCCACTCGTCAACCCGAATTTTCAATTGTTGTCGTTCAGCGGAAATCAGAATATCTTTCGGTAACGGCGGTTGTTGCTGCAAGTAGTAATCGGTATATTTTGCCTGCCATTGTTGTCCGTTGATCGTGTAATTTAACTCTGCCAACACATAATCTTGCCCGACTTTATACTGGTTGCTGCCTTGTGGTTGACCTTTTAGCCAGTAGCTGAACAGTTCGATTGGAAATTCCATGCCGACTATCTCTTGCAGCAGCGCTTGTGGATTATCTGCTGAGCGTCGGTTACCTTTATTATCCGTGACCACCAAGCCTTGTGGGGTCATGCGAAAAGTCATAGTAGTAGCGCTCAAGGCGGAAGAGAGGTGCAGTTGATAGTGCTGATCGTCCACAAATTGCCAGTCGAAACGGGTGGAAAACCGCTCTTCTGGGCTAATATAGCCCAGTTGACCGCTGCTACGGTAGGTTTTGATCTGATTTAAATATTGCAGTTGCTGCTGCCAAAGCTGTGAGTGTTGATCGACATAAACGATAGTTTTTTCCGGTTCACTGACGCTACAGGCGCTTAACACAGCGCAGAGTAACAACGTGCTGCTGATTTTTTTATAGTCGGCAGCCGCAAACTGATTTAAGGCGTACTGTTTGATTACTTGCAAAACGATATCCTTGCTGGTCAGAATCCCATTGAGGATTCTTGATTAATTAATATAAGAGAATACCTTGATGACTTTGGTTACTCCGCCGACATAGCGAGCATCTTCAGCGGCGGCATTGGCTTGCGCCTGAGTCACATTTCCCATCAGGAATACTTCGCCGTTTTCGGTGATCACTTTCACATCAGTAGATTTAACCGCAGAGTTCAGCAACAGTTTGGATTTGATTCTAGTGGTGATCCAACTGTCGGTGCTGATTTGTCTAAAGCCGATTTTTTCACCAACACGAATCTCATTATAGATATCTGTTACCCCATTGACCCCGCTGGCAAGATTTTTAGCTGTCTCGCGCAGGGATTCATTTGGTACTTGTCCGATTAATAGTACTTTAGTGTTATAAGAGATAATATTGATACGGGCATCTTCTTTAATTTCAGGATCTTTGTTTAAAGCGGAAGAGACTCGAACCTCCAGGGTTTCATCATCAATTTGGGTACCCGCAGTGCGTGGATCGGTTGCGACTTTGGTGGCAACGGCAGCCGTGCCGACCACGGCGGTGGTGATACAAGCTTGCAGACCTAAGGTAGCAAGCAAAAGAAAACTGAGTTTAATAAGTTTTGAGGCGGTTGTCGTGCATGGCATAGTACGTAACATAGACGCTCCTGAAATTAGAGTTTATCTGAATTTGGTGTTTCATATTAATGGGAAAACAGGCGATGTTCAATCAAGTCACATAAAATATTGATCACAAGTAGGTGATTTTCAATAATTCTAGCTTCTTTTTGCGCCGGAATTGAAATATCTAAGTCATCTTCACCCAAAGCACCGCGGATATGGTCATTTTGTCTGCCTGTCAGCGTGATAATCGGCAGCTCTTTGCTGTTAGCGGCATGAATCAAATTCAATACCGCCTCTTCACGACCTTGTGGCGAAAGCAGAATCAGTACATCACCGGGTTGTGCGACACATTCAAATTGGCGCAAGAAGATTTGTGCCGGATTGTTGTCGGCTATAATTGAGGCACCGAGGGCGCCGTCTAAACCGATTAATATTGCCGGTAAGCTGGGGCGTTCTAAGTGGTAGCGGTGCAGCAAATTGGTTACCAGAAATTGTGCATTGGCATTTGAGCGCCCATTGCCGCAGACAATGATTTTATGCCCGTCAAGCAAGCAGCCGACCAGCATTTCAGAGGCTTGCACGATACTCTCTGACAGGCTTTCGGTTGCTGAAATTTGGGTTTGAATGCTTTCGGTGAAAGTGTTTTTAACTTTGTCTAATAAATTGTTATCATTCATATCGGTTGTTAATGATTAAATTCAATAAAATGTTTAAACCAATGAAGGTGCGGTTCGGGTTGATCTTTATGTTGATCAAAAGTGATCAAATCAAAGCGGCAGGCGCAGGTTTCCAAACTTTTATGTTGTTGGTTCAACCAGGTCTCAGCTGCCTTAATCCAACGCTGTTGTTTTTGGGCAGAAATACTTTCCCAAGCATCACCAAAGCGGCTATCACTGCGTTGACGCACTTCGACAAAAACCATAAAGTCTCCGTCCTGCATAATTAAATCTAATTCACCACAGGAGAAGAATTGATTAGCGGCGATAAACTTCAATCCTTGTTGCTGCAAAAAGCGGCGCGCCTGATGTTCAAATCGCGCCCCTTGCTGTCGGGTATTGGATACCGCACTTTTTCTAACCGGTTTATTGCCACTCAGCATATTTTGAATGGTTGCAATTAATTTAATATGCGAATCACTCCGCCTTGGTATTCAAGCCACGCCATATCACGATCAATATTACAGCCGTTACCAGCACTTAACTTGCCGGTTAAACCATTAATCGTATATCCTGGAATTTGGCGTAATTCATTGAATTTATTAATTAATAACCAAGCATCTGAGCCCATTGCATATAAACGGATCAGCGAATAATCGCCACCCAACGTATTGGCGACTTGGTTATATTGGCTGTTTTGTGTATCGCTCAGGAAAGGAATTTCACTGAATTTCAATCCTTCCATTGTCAGACGGTAATCAGGACCATTATTTGGCGAATTACTACGTGAAGTCGCATATAGTTTCAAATTGCGACCATAGGCAGAATTATTGATCATATTTTTAATATCGAGCAAATCGTTGCTGTCGGCAACAATATACAACGCTTGAATATCTTCACGGGTGTAACTATTGGTTTGTACATTAGCGCCGGTAATTGCTGCAATAGTTTCACTGCGCTGTTCACTTTGTGAATTGCCTAAGCCGCTTTGCAATGCCGCTAAAATATCATTAGCTGAATGATAGAACTGAGTTGAAGCATCAGTTGCCGCAAGTTGCTGCCAACGCAAGTTGAATGCAGACGCGGTGCGTTGTCCCAAATCATTTTGTGGCACAATCACCAACGGATTACGGATACCGTCATTCCAGATACGGTCAGCTGCTGAACGGGCTTCCGCTTCAGGCGACAGTCCGTAATAGCAGACGTTGGCGATAGGCTGTGCATTGGCGGTAGAATTGAGCGCCAAAACTTGCAAGCCGCTGGTGTCACCTGCCAGCAGGTTATCAACCTGATTTTTGATCAAAGGCCCGACAATGGCTTGTATTCCGTTGGCTTTTGCTTGGGCGATAATATCAGCCATAGGGGTAGTCATGGTGTCGTAAGTGGTGATTGTCACCGCACTTTGTCCACGCGCATCATCAAAGCCTTTTTTAATCGTGTTACCGATCAATTGAGCGTTGCCACTGGTCGGCAGTAACAGAGCGATATTGCTTAAGCTTACTTGTTGATAATTCAGCGCATCCTGAATTTCAGTCGGCAGCAAGTAGGCAGCGCTGTGGTTCGGGTAAGCACTGCGCCAGCTTTGAATTGCATTACGCAGATTTTCCGGTTGGGCAATATTGCTGTTATAAGCATTAATCAACGATAGCCAGCCGTTCAAGGCAATATCACCGCTTTCCGGCGCAATATTGCGCAGGGTAGTGGCGTTGCCAGCACGCAGCAATTTCCAGATATTATTGATATTTTGCTGTTTGCGTTCGGTGTCGCTGATCACCTGGTCGGCGAGCACTAGCGATCGTAACGCATCGGTCAAATTGTTTTGATTGTCGGCAATTTTAGCTTGGGTGATATAGTAGCGTGCTTTTTGTGAATTGCTCAGCTGATTGAGAGGAATCGTTTGTAAGGTTGTGTTGGCATTGTTGTTGGCGCGTTTGTTGGCATAAATTTGTGCCATAAGCAAATTTTTATCCAATGTTTGCTCTTTATCCAATTTTTGCAAAGAAGCGAGCAAACTTTCCGCTTGACTCATTTTGTTTTCAGTCAACAGAACCCGTGCTGCCAAGAGCTGATAGTTGGTCTTTTCAGTATTATTGGTGGCTTGTTCCGCGCGGTTTAAGTAAAACTCAGAGCTGGCATTGGCGTCACGTTGCAGCAGACTACCACCGGAACCGGAAAAAATATCAGTACCGCAAGCGGCAAGGAATAGCACCATCAAAAACGGCATTAACAGGGATTTAATGTTGCAACTTTGTAGCAAAATGGCCACAACATTGGCTTTAGGCAGATTAGTCTTAGACATAGCAGCTCCAAATTCGTTAGAATAACAAACTCGATCTTACTTATCTCAAACACTAAAATCAATCAAAGACGTAATAATTTATGGATAATCAAGCAGGAATTTTATATATCGTTGCCACCCCTATCGGGAATTTGCAGGATATCAGCCAGCGGGCGCTGACAATTTTAGCGACAGTTGATCGGATTGCAGCGGAAGATACCCGTCACAGTGGGATATTGTTGAGCCATTACGGCATCAAAAAACCGCTGTTGGCGCTGCATGATCATAATGAACAGCAAAAAGCCAATAGCCTGGTCGAACGATTGCAGCAGGGCGAAAATATTGCATTGATTTCTGATGCCGGAACGCCCTTGATCAGCGATCCGGGCTTTCATTTAGTACGCCAATGCCGACAAGTTGGGATTAAAGTCGTGCCGATTCCCGGTGCTTGTGCCGCAATAACCGCACTTTGTGCCGCCGGAATCGCTTCGGATCGTTTCTGCTTTGAAGGATTTTTACCGGCGAAAAGCAAAGCTAGGCGTGATAAATTCGAATTGCTGAAAGCCGAGCCACGCACCTTGATTTTTTATGAATCGACCCACCGGATTCTGGACAGCCTGCAGGATATGCAAAGCGTGTTGGGTAGCACGCGTTATGTGGTGTTGGCACGTGAACTGACCAAGACTTGGGAAAGTATTCACGGCGATAGCATTGAAAATTTATTGATATGGCTACAACAAGATGACAACCGTACCAAAGGCGAAATGGTGCTGATTGTCGAAGGGCAAAGTGCGGTTGAGGAAAGTAAATTTTCTACCGAGGCAATCAAAGCGTTAGAGCTGATTAGCCAAGAACTGCCGTTGAAAAAAGCCGCTGCGATTGTTGCCGAGCTTTACGGTTATAAAAAAAACGCGCTGTACCAATTTGGGCTAGCGCATTTTAAAGCGGGGTAATCAACAGTCCCTACTGCGCCATTTTTTTTGCTGCAGCGAGAAAGCCCTGTGCGCTGCGATAGATCTCATCTTTGCCCTGCACTGCTAAAATCAGGTCGGACAGTTCGCGAAAAGCCCCTTTGCCGCCGGCAAGGCTTAAAGTGCGGTCAGCAGCTTGTTTAACGTAATCCGGTGCATCGGCAACGGCAGCGGAGAAGCCGCAAACGGCAAAGGCGGG
>VDHG01000048.1 GCA_006228005.1 Testudinibacter crocodili | reverse complement strand
TTGTCTACTATGCCTAAAAATTGCTGCTATGTTCGCAGAGTTATAGTTTTTATATTCGTTTATTAGAGAAATGTAGTTGCTACTATACCGAAAGCTGTCTGACACTTTATCTAAAAATTTTTCATTGATAGTTTGATGGGCTCAAGTTACAAATTTTATTTCCCATATATTTTCATCTATCATATCTAGATGATTATCAAACCTGTCTTTATGTATTGCTATACAAAGTAAATCCGTTGGTCGTGAAAAACCAACATAAGCCATTTTTGCTGATTGTTTAACTCTATCTTTAACGGTTGATTGTAATTGTATACCTAAGAATTGGTCTTTCAGTCTTTGTGATTCGTAGGATTTGGCATTTGTGCCTCGCCCGTCTTGTTGGAAGAATGATTCCAAATACAATGTTGCACAATGTGTTTGTCCTTTTACTGCGTGAACACTGGTAATTTCAATTTCAAGCCCATCCTCTTTGTAATAGTTTGTCGGTGCTAAAATTTCAACATCTTCGGCAAAAATTTCAGGATTGTCATTATTTATAAAGTCTGAACTCGCGGAAATGGTTTTTTTAAAAATGGCGAGTAAAGTAGGAATATATACTTTTATGTTATTCCAAACTTCATTTATTTTTCCTTGAATTATTCCTATTGACCAATTGTAAAGGTTCAAATTTAATTCGTCATATTTTTCAATATCTTTTTCACGTATAGACTCAATTAATTTTTTCTTTGTGTATGGCCTGTCATCTGAGGTATTGATGCTTTCCAAACGGAAGATTTTCAAAAAAGCATTTAAGATATTTTTCCGAACAGGCTCTAATGTTTGCTTTTTCGCGTAGTATAACAAATAACTTTTCAGGTTGTCGTAATCTTGTTTAGGCTTGCCTTTTTCTTTTTTGAAGCCTTTGTGATAATCTTCTAAACGTAGCTTTGTTACATTGTTACGACTTATATCATCATCTTTCCAATCTGTATTCCAACAGACAGCTTTGATAGGTTTTTCAGAATTGACTAAATTATTCTCTCGTACAATTTTAGAAAAATAAGGAATGATGTTTTCGATTGTTTCGTTTTCAAAAACCAAAATATGTGGTTTTATATTGCACTCATTTTTTCCAACAATATCAAAATTATTGTCGTTGTACAAAGCAAATTTTTTCACTACGTCTGCAATTGGTTTGCTCAATCGCTGACTTCCGTTAAGTCTTAAAACCTCCACTCTGTCTTGCCAAATATCTGTTGCTTTTACTGAATTATAAATTGCTTGGTTTTTGTCGCCAATTCTTTGAATTTTTGAAACGCTGTGTCCCTCATCATAAAATAATCTTTCCAACAAATTGTATTGATGCGTGTCCATATCCTGCATTTCGTCCACAAAGACGAAGGAGAAACGTTTTTGAAGAATTGTTTTGATACTCGGAATTTTTTTCAAATACAATTCGGCTAAAAAATATGCGTCGTCATAATGTAAAATACCGGATTTGAGTATTGATTTTTTGAGTGATAAAAACCAATTATAAACTTCTTGTTTTTCTTGAAGTGTGTAATCACGATAATTTTGAGGTCTTGTACGTCCCCTCGGTTTACTGATTTCTAAAATACCTTCGTTTAATTTTTTTATTAATTGGATTTTATTTGATAATTGAAACCGATAATTGTAAAATAGTGCTTCATTATTGTTTTTAATATGAGCAACTTTTCTGTTGGTTTCTTCGCTCAAATTGAACCTATGTAACCAAAGTTTATCAAGGTAGTTTTTTATTCTTTCGTTGTAAATCTCGTTATCTATCCTTATTGGCTTCTTCTTAAATTTTGAAACATAAAACGGAATTGCCAAAAACTCATCAACAAAACTTTGTATTGTGCCAATGAAATTTGGGTAAGAAAAAAGTTTAGGGCAATGCTTTTGTATTTTTTCTTTTATCTCATCAATGGCGGCGTTGGTATGCGACAAAACTAAAATTCCCGAACCATCAATAAATGGAAGTTTACGTTCTAAAATAACCAACTTTGCCAATAAAGCCGTTGTTTTTCCACTTCCCGGAACTGCCTGTAAATCGATGGTATTAAAATTGCGGATAAATGCTTTATGTTCATCATCAAAGGTTTTACCCAAAGGTAGAAGCAATCGTTCCGCATAATAAACTTCTTCTTCGGTTATATTAATTCCCTGCAGCATGCTCAATCGCTCTTATAAGATAATTAATTGTATCGCTTTCATGTTTTGAAATTGAAATCTCTTGAATTTCTTTTGTTAGATCTTCATCAAGGGCATTTGCGATGCTATAAGCAATTTCAGTTTTCTTCAAACCTTTATTGATTAACTTCTTTGCTAATGCTAACTCAAAATCCTTTTCCCAATCTGTTCCTGAGTGAATGGCTTTTGCTGCATTTTGAAATACAGCTGTCAGACTTGTCGACTTAAATAATGAATACTCCAAAGTCCAATTTGGTGCTAAAAAATATTGAACGTTGTTTTCTGATTTTTTGTTTATGGTTGTTAGTGCGGTTTGTATTTCTTGTTGAACGATGTTTGCATCTCGTTTTACAAAATCGTTTCCGTTCTTTTCGTATTCTCTAATATCGGAATCGGTAATTACAGCAACAGGAATTTTCATATTCGGCTCTGTTTGTCGCAAGTAAATTTTTGCGTAATGGTCAAATCCCGTATGTCCGATGTTTACAACCGAAACGCCTTTTTCGGTTAAGTTAATTCCTATTGCCTTTGCAATGCTTGGTAACAAAATTTCTTCTGCCCAGCCTTCAACTAAAATCACACCTTTGGCAAAAAATAAATTGGCTTTTGTGGTGTCCAAAAACTTTTCTAAAAACTTGTAATTGTTTTTATCCAATTTGGTATAGGTTTCGCCCATTGGAAAAGCATTTTTGTTGTTACAAATAATCAGGTTTTCCAATTTCACTTTAGAAACTAAATTTGGACTGTGCGTAGTAAGAATAAGTTGAATGGTGTCTAATTTTTGCAACGCCTCAATTACCTGCATTTGTGCTTGTGGATGCAAATGTGCTTCTAACTCTTCAACCAAGCCCAAACGCAAACCGCTCCAATTCGATTTGTTTAAGTGAAGTAATTCGGCTGCCATAAACAAACGGTTCAATGTCCCTAAGCCTGGATTTATTTCACCTTTTAATGACAAAGTGAGCTTTTCAAGTATGCTTTTGATGTCGTTTGACGTTGCACCAAATTCGGTCTCGTAATTGTTACCGTAAAAACCTTTGATGTAACCGTCAATTTTATCTTTTATCTGCTTGCCAACTTTGGGCTGACCTACTCCATCATTTTCGTTGAAAAACTCTTCTAATTTGTTTTTTAAACCAGAAAAAATCTGTAACAACTCGTTATCGTTTTCTTTTCCTTTAAAGGCTTCATCGCCTAAAAGAATTTGTGATAAACGCGAGTTACGTTTTGCAACCAATTCATTTCCGGCATCACGCAGCGGCTTTAAGTATGTTATTTTCAGATATTCTTTTGCTTCTGCCGTGAGCAAATAACCGTCTTCATCAATACCTGCTTTTATATCAACGGGTAGTATTTTATCTGCTTGGCGTTTTACATCGTAGTTGAGTTTTAAAAATGGTTTTACATTTTCTCCTGTGCCATTCCAACCTAACAACTCTGTAAAATTTTTGGCTTCATTTGGTGTTAAATCATCAAAAGTTAATTCAATACGGAAACGGTTTGCATTGTTGTAAAAATCCTTATCATCAATTCTTATGTATTCATAACTATGCGTTTTCAGAACCAATTTTATGGCATCAATAATAGCTGTTTTTCCTGAGTCATTTTCACCAATAATAACGTTTAGGCCTTTTGTAAAATTTAAATCTAAATTCGGCTTTTCGAGGTTTATTGCACTGTTCGAACCGAATTTCTTAAAATTCCAGAGTTTAATATTTGATAAATACATAACTTAATAACCACAAATTATTTGTACATTCTAGCTAATAGGCTTCTCATAAAGCAGCCAAAAATCTAACCAAGAGGCTTGATGATACAGCAAATCAAGCATGATCACTATCGCCACTGCTACTAGTGGTGAAACATCAATTCGCTTAATATGTTGTAGCTATACCGCACTTTAACCTCAGCGGCTTAAAGCATAACTGTCCGCCAGTAAGCTGAAAATCGTTGCATCGTTCTGGCCGCCATCCAGCAGCACGCTAATCCAATGTTCTTTGTTCATGTGCCAGCCCGGAAATATCCCCGGCATACTGCGCAAAGCGCCGATTAATTCCGGCGGTACTTTCAGGTTGACGATGTCCACATTGGCGCCATCCGCCAGCCCCAATTTGCTGCCGGGTACCCGCAGCAGGGCGCAAAACCATTTGTGGTTGGGGTGGCGGAACACGGCGTAGTCGGGGTGTTTTTGCCACGGGTAATCCGGCGCTGCGCCGTATTGTGCGGCGATGTATTCGATCAATTGTGTCCGTTTCATTGTGTCTCCGTTGTATCGGTTTGGGCTTTCAGGCAGCCTGAATAAACCGCCGCCCCACTATCCTTGCCAATTCCTCAAACGCAAACTTCACCCGTGCAGGCACGGCGGTTTGTTGTTGGCGGTAGAGATACACCGGCCACTGGATTTTCGGCACCTTGGCGAACAGCTCGACGATGTCTCCGTTTGCCAATGCATCGGCGCAGACGCAGTCTAAAATATGCCCGACCACCCGCCCTGATTTGACGGCGGTGAGGACGGCGTTCATCTCTTGGCTGTAAAACTGCGGATTGGCGAGGATTTGTTCGTCATCGTTGATGTGCCATGCCCAGGCTTTGCCGGTGTTTTCGTCGGCAAGGGCGGCAAGGGGGTAGCGTTTTTTGAGATCGGCAAAATCGGCTGGTTTGCCCAGTTTTGCCAGCAATTTGGGGGCGATAACGATTTTTTCGTGTATTTGCCCGATTTTTCTGGCGATTAAATTGCTGTCGGCGGCAAAACCGATGCGTATGCCCACGTCTATCTGTTTTTCCACCACGTTCAGGCGCTTGCCGCCCACTTGCCAATCCAGCGTGATGTGCGGATAGGGTTCAAGTGCGGTCAGAAGCTCGGCCAAAATCTCATCGTTAAACGGCAGAATCGGCATCGCAATCCGCACCACGCCGTGCATTTCATCGTCGTTGCCTTGGTTTTGGAACAACTGCTCACTCTCGTCCAACAGCCCTTGCGCCTTGGGCAAAAACTGCCGCCCGAAATCGCTCAACACAATCTGACGGGTGCTGCGAATAAACAGCGGCTCGCCCAAGGCACGTTCCAGCTCGGCAATGCTGCGGGTAATCACCGGCGCGGAAACGGCAAGGCGGTGGGCGGTTTCTTTGAATTGCAGCGTTTCTGCCGCCACGCAGAAGACTTTGAGGGCGAATAATCTGTCCATTTTTGGCTCTTGTTGGGTATGATTTCCAATTGGGTAATTATAGATTAATAAATGGATGATTTATAGGAAATTATTAGCTTTTGGATGAGTGGGAAAATGCCGTCTGAAACCGCACTTTGCTTGTGTCAAGTTTCAGACGGCATTTTTCTTACATCAAATCCCAAGCGGGGCGGTAATGTGGTGCGAATTAAGGCTTTAAGGAAACAAACTCAACTGTTATGCTTAAAAACCATCAAACTAAGCAACATCAAGGGGAAAGCATGATTGACGTCATCCGCGATATTCCGAATGCCGACACGTTTGCAAAAACCGACATCATCAATAAAGGTTGGTCGGACGATAAAAAATATTGCGTAACAACCATTGATGGCGACAAACGCTTGCTGCGTATTTCGGATATCGTCGAATATGAAAGCAAAAAATACGAATTTGAACTGATTCAGCGTTTTGCATTAACGGGCATCAAGATGTCGCAGCCGCTTGATTTCGGCGTATGCAATAAGGGGAAAAACGTTTATCAGCTGCTGACTTGGTGCGAGGGTGAGGAGGCAAAAGAACTGCTCCCTTCGCTTTCAGAAAGCGCACAATATGACTTCGGCTGCCAAGCAGGACAAATGCTGAAAACCATGCAGGCAGTTGAAAGCCATCCGCCCTCTGCGGATTGGGCGACGATATATGGCGGCGGAAAGCATTCATGCCTTTACGGTGGCGCTCACTTTGGGCAAAGAAGAAGTGGATTATTCAAACGAAATGATGCAGACCATGCTGGCGTGGTTTGATCATTTGAACACCCTTGTGCCAAGTTGGTTTAGCGCCAAAGCCTATTCGGAGCGTTTTTGGGGCTGACGATGATGTTCGCCAGCATTGTATTTCGCTCTATTTATCTCTATGATTTTGTTATAAATTATCTAAAATCAGAAAGCCGATAAAGGAAAAAATAATGAGCAAAGAACTGATAAGCAGTAACGATTACAGTGAAATCTTGCAACAAGCCATTAGCCAAATTCACACCACCAGAGCCCGAGTTGCCAAGCAAATCAATGAGGCGGTGAATTCGGTGTATTGGCTTTTGGGCAAATTGCTGTTTGACAGGCAGTTAGCGGAAGGGTACGGCAGTGCGGTGGTGAAACAGCTTTCAGCCGATCTCAAAAATGAATTTCCCGATATGGGGCTGTCGCCACGCAATCTGTGGGATATGAAGCGTTTTTATGAGCGTTATTATCAGGCAGATGAAAAACTGCGACAGGCTGTCGCAGTTTTGCCATGGGGGCATAATTTATTGTTGTTAAACAAAGTTCAATCTTTAGCAGCAATCGCCTTTTATGCCAATGAAGTGATTAGCAAAGGCTGATCAAGAGATTTGCTGCTCAACGCCATCAAAATGGACACATTCCACCATACCCAAACGCAATTGCAAACCAATAATTTCAACGAAACCTTATTGCCGATCAGCGCCGACTACGCCAACGAAGTCTTTAAAAATTCTTATAATCTCGGCTTTTTAGGCATTACCGAACCCATCAAAGAGCAAGAATTGGAAAAAAGACTGACGGAGAAAATTAAGTCGTTTGTGTTGGAATTGGGCAAAGGCTTTTCTTTCATCGGCAATCAATACCGCTTGGAATACAACCAAAAAGAGTATTTTGTCGATATGCTGTTTTTTCATCGTGGCTTGCGTTCGCTGGTAGCGATTGAATTAAAAATCGGCAGTTTCAAAGCAGAATATGTGGGCAAGATGAATTTTTATCTGACCCTGCTGGACAAATTGGAAAAAAGCGAACATGAAAACCCATCCATCGGCATTATTCTTTGTGCCGAAAAAGATCGCTTGGACGTAGAAATCGCCTTGCAAGACATCAACAAACCCATCGGCGTATCGGATTATCAGCTTTTACTGCCAAAAGACGAACTGCAAACCTTGGTGTTGAATGAATTAAACAAGGAAATATAGCGGACCTTTATAACCTCCGCAAAATCTACCTCTTGTTATAGAAAATGCCATCTGAAACCGCACTTTGATAGTGTTAAATTTCAGACGGCATTTTCATTCATTCTTTCATTTTATAATTCCTATTTCGTTAATTATAAATTAGCAAATGGCAAATTTACAGGTAATTATCGGTTTTTTATAATAAGCCCAATAGCAAACACCAACGCATCAAGCAAAGGAGCAATCTATGGCCAAATCCATGAAACAACTGCTGACCATCACCGCCATGAGTGTGAGTTTAACCTTCGCTTCGGCTTCTGCCTTGGCACAAGTTTCCATTCACAGCAATCTTGAGGGCAATACCATGCAAACCGTCGGCACTCAATGGGACAAAATTTTTCCTAAATCAGACCAGGTAACGCAGCAAAAAGTGCAGTTCAAAAACCGCTTCGGCATCACTTTGGTGGCGGATTTATACCTGCCGAAAAATGCGCCGAAAAACGCCAAAGCCAGGCTGCCTGCGATTGCCGTGGCGGGTGCATTTGGGGCGGTGAAGGAGCAGTCATCGGGCTTATACGCCCAAGAGCTTGCCCAGCGTGGTTTTGCCACACTGGCATTTGATCCGTCGTTTACAGGGGAAAGTGGCGGCGAACCGCGCAACGTGGCCAGCCCCGACATCAACAGCGAAGATTTCAGCGCGGCAGTGGATTTTTTGAGCAATCAGGATTTCGTTGATGCCGAACGTAT
Source organism: Testudinibacter crocodili (assembly GCA_006228005.1). Classification (GTDB taxonomy): domain Bacteria; phylum Pseudomonadota; class Gammaproteobacteria; order Enterobacterales; family Pasteurellaceae; genus Chelonobacter. The sequence continues at coordinate 26,935 of VDHG01000048.1, read as the reverse complement.
CGGCGTGTTGGGCATCTGCGGCTGGGGCGGCATGGCGTTGAACGTCGCCAGTATGGACACCCGCATCAAAGCCACCGCCACCAGCACCATGTATGATATGTCGCAGGTGATGGCAAACGGCTATAACAACAGCGTGGACGAAGCGGCGCGTTATGCGATGTTGCAAGCCATGAACAGCCAACGCAGTAGCGATTTCAAAGCGGGCGAGTTCGCCCCAAGCAGCAACAATCTGCCGGAAACATTAAGCGGACAAGAGCCGCAATTCGTGCAGGAATATTGGGCGTTTTACAAAACCCCGCGCGGTTTCCACCCTCGTGCCGTCAATTCCAACGCCGCTTGGACAGCCACCACACCGCTGTCGTTCATCAATATGCCGCTGTTGCAACGTGCCGGCGAAATTCAAAGTGCGGTATTGGTGGTGCATGGCGAAAACGCCCATTCACGCTATTTCAGTGAAGACGCGTTCAAAAAACTCAAAGGCGACAACAAAGAACTGTATATCGTACCGAATGCCACCCATGTGGATTTGTACGACTATCAATCAGGCAAAATTCCGTTTGATAAGTTTGAGCAGTTCTTTAAGGCGAATTTGCAGTAAGCGGATACATTACAGGCTGCCTGAAACCGCACTTATGTGTGAAGTTTCAGACGGCTTGGCGTAGCTTATGAAAGCCCTGATTTATGCCTTGATTATCTTATTCAGCCACACTGCCACGGCACAGGAACCAACCATGAAAATCAAAATCACCCTTGGTCATCAAATCCATACCGCCACGCTGGAGGATAATCCAACCACCCAAGCCTTGCTCAAGCAACTGCCGCTCAGCCTGCCTGCGGAAAACTACGGCGGCATTGAAAAAATCGCTTACCTGTCGCAAAAACTGCCCGACAGCCCAAACCACAACGGCAACTTCGCCCCCAAAGCTGGCGACGTCACCTACTACGCCCCATGGGGCAATCTCGCCTTGTTTCACGGCAACACCAAACCTGCCAACGGCTTGATTTATTTAGGGCGTTTTGATGGTGAATTTAAGCCGTCGGCAACGGCGAAGCAGATAAGGATTGAGCGGGTTGAGTAAGTTGGTATAAAGGTTAAGATTTTTGACCGTGCTTTTTGCTTTGGGGGAGTGTGGTTTGCGTGAGAGTAAGCGAGACAGCAAGAGGATCAGTCTTGTATTATAAATCTATATAGATCCAATTTTTCCATCTCAAATCTTGTAAAAATTGTTCAGGATAATAAATGTGTTTTCTCGCTTTATCAAATGATAATGAATTATCCTGCTTGAATGCATCTGCCATACAAGCAGGTTGCATTCTAGATAAATGATAATAAACAAATTTATTTAATTCTACAATGCTAGCAAACCATTTTTTATTGAAAAATAAAATATATTCAATTTCATTTTGTATAAAACTCATTCTATCTTCATCCGATGTGATGTCTTGAAAATATTTTACTATCGCTATATCTAAGCCACTTCGTTTAATTTCAAACGAATCATAAAAATCCCAGCATTCCCATTTCTTATATGCCAATTCGCAAAAATAATGAATGCGTTTCTGAGTGGAGTGAGTAAAAAAGTACATTAGGCAATCTTGGATATCTTCATAAGAAGCTGTTATTTCTATACTATCAACATAGGCTTTTATTTGTGCATTTTTTGCAGACGCTAAAAATTTTCCTAATCCAAGCTGTAACCACGGATATCGCACAGGATGTTTATTCAATATTTGAAACCATTCTGATGGCGCATTGACCCAAATATCCGATAACTGAAGTTTTTCTTGTTCTAACAGATATCTTAAATCTAGTAGTAATAGAAACTTGGCTAATTGATTGGTTGATTGTAACAGTACGGTTTTCTTTTGCTTTTCTGGTAAATTAGCTAACCAGAAAAGCAGTTGCCAAACTCTTTTTTCTTTATTTATTAGATTAATGATTTCATCGATGTGATATTCAGATATAAATGAATAAGTGTGGTGAAATTGTAACGATAAACTATCATATATAGATTGAATTTGGTAATGCTCTCCTTCAATATCTTTCCATAAATGATTATCTAAAGAATGGTAAAGGTTTCTTATTCTCTCCTTGTCACTTATTGATGCATCATGACTGGTTGATAAATCTATTTCAAGGTGTTTTAAGTAAGATAAAGCCAATTTTTTACTTGATTCAGAAAAAACAATACCTTCATTATGGCTGGCTTGCCAAAAATTAGGCATGATACAAGTTAATTCAAGCACAATTTTTAGTTCTTTCGATGTAGCCTGTTCATCCTGTAACAGTTTTACAATCCATGACACACTTCTAATAAGTAAGTTTCTTTCAAATAAGCTTTCAATATAAATAATATTTTCTTGATAATTGATGTTGCGAGGGAAATTATTATCTATAAAATCCCTAAAATTATGCTTATCTTGCCATTTCCAGTTCTCAAAATCAAAATCCACATCAAAAATTTCATATGTTTCATTAGGAATCTCTGTTTTTATATTACAGCTTTTAATGAGCTGAAATATCTCCTCGATAGTTAGCTGCTCTTGGATTTCCATATAATATTCTCTTGATTAACAATTGATTGATTCCACATTTCTTCAAAAACATCGGTTATGACTTGAGCATCTTCAACCTCTTGAATAATATGATGGCTCTTCCCTAGGCTATTTATAGAAGTACCTAAAGACCAACATCTTGCAGGGGTATCATAGTGCTGTGGGAATATAATGAATCTATCATGGAAATCACCCACTTTAGATTTATCGGCATTTAAGAATGTCAAATTAAGCCAAGCCTCTTCTATAATGGCTTGTTCAAGTTCATTTCTATATCTCATTCTACTGCTATTTTCTACCGATTTTAAACCAGTTAATGCCTTAATTGGTGTATTTGCATAGGAGCTAAAAAATACAGTTTCTAGTAAATCTTGAGCACTTAGATAAGGATCCCACAAGCAAACTCCATGACCTCCATATTTTTCAATCAATTCTCTTATAAAAGCCAGTGCTTCATTTCGCATGTCTTTTTTAAATTGTCTTAGTTTTAAAGAATTATGCAGTTCTTTCTTTTCCAGTTTAATTAATCTCCTCCTAGTCCAATCTCGGTAATCTTTATTGCCACCGATTTGATTTTTTGATGCATTAATAGATATATTAATCCTCTCTTCTCGGTCATCCAGCATAAAAATCCTTGGTTGATGTTCATGCATATGGATAGAAAAATTCACCATTTCTAGCAATGGCAAAACTTCTCCCCCTGCACAAATTATTTGTCTATCTTCATCCCAAATCGTGTAATAGCCAGTTCCATTTATTTGCTTGAAAGGAATAATGTTTTCTCCCTGTTTCAGTGGAATTTTTTGAAAATCAATTATGCTTCCATGACGCTCTCGCCAAAAGATACCAGATAAATTCAAATGCTCAGTAATTTTAGGATTGAAATATAAATTAGAGATCAATTGATGATGCTTGCCGTCTTTCTTTTCTTTTCCTTTAATTTGAAAAGAAACCGATGAGCAAGGGATTTGAATAATAAAATTCCCCAATCTATCTGAATGTGAACCTAACTTAATTGGTAAAAAATTTTGTAATTCTGCAGAAAGTTCCATAAGTGCATAAGGATTGCTAATCAAACTTTGCACATACTCTTTACTTTCATCAAACCATTCAAATAAATGAGAACCTCCAAAAAAATTATTTTTTAATAATCCTAAAAATTCATTTTTTCCACACTCCAATGCTGGAACATATACACTAGGAATGTACCTAAGCTGACCACACAAAAGAGGCTTACCTTGATTATTTTGCCATTGGTTATTTTCCAAATACTTTATCTTGTCAATAAAATCTCCGATAGAAAGCACACTTCTAAAAATACCAAATTGTAAAGATTTATCTTTTTTTAATTGAATAAATTTTGGTGTGATTTTTTCATCTGTAGCTTGTTCACACTTAACTTCTTGGGCAATAGCCAAAGTAAATATATTGAATGCTTTCTTATCTTGTATGCCAATAATTTCAAAAAGCTCAATACATGTGAATAAACCAATGGATGGAGTTGATAATACACTATTAATGTGGCTAGTATTCATAATTTATTTCTCATATTTATGCCTCTGTAATAAAATGGAAATTTTATTCAGACTTTAAACATTATTTAATTTCTATACTTTTTATAAGGAGTGCTTGAGATTAAATAACGCTTAATTATAAAAGGTCGTCTGAAACTTAATTTTTAAACATCATCCCCACTCACCACCCCATACAACGGCACATTCGTCAGCCAATCCTCCTGCCGATAATCTGACATCGACGTTCGCACCGCACTTTTTGGTTGGAATTGTTCGCAATAAGATTTCAGGCTTTTGGCTTTGAGATTTTCTTCCGCTTTGACTTCAATCGGCACAATTTCCTGCCCTTGCTGCAACACAAAATCCACCTCGGCTGTGCCTTTTTCAGCCGCCCAATAAAACACAGGATTAGGCTGGTTGGCTTGTAATTGCTGCAATACATATTGCTCGGTCAGCGCGCCTTTGAATTCGGTGAATAGGCGGTTTTGTTCCAGCAAAACCTGCGGATCTAGCTGGCTTTTGGCGGCAAGCAAGCCCACGTCCAGACAATAGAGCTTGAAGATGTTTTCTTGATAAGCAGTGAGCGGCAGGTGGGGCTTTTTGATGCGGTAAACGGGCTGCACCAGCCCGCTATCTTTGAGCCATTGCAACGCCAATTCGTAATCCTTAAACCTTGCCCCTTTTTGCATCTCGCTTAGCACAAATTTTTTGTTTTCTTTGGCAAGCTGCTGCGGCAAAGCGTTCCACAAGGCACGCACCCGCATGACAAGGCGGGGATCATCAATGTGTTTGGAAAAATCCTGCTCATACGCCAGCAATAAATCCTGCTGCACCGATCGCACCGCTTGCAGATTTTGCGTATCCACAAAAGTTTGTACCGCTTCGGGCATACCGCCGACAAAATAATATTGCCGCAGCCGCTCAATGTATTTGGACTTCATCGCCGCAATCAACGCCCAATCTTGCGAATGGAGCAAATCCAGCAACGGCTTTTCGCCCACCGCCAACAAAAACTCTGAAAAATCCATTGGATACAGCGACAAAAATTCCACTTTGCCCACAGGAAACGACGTGCCTTTGTGCAACGCCACGCCCAACAGCGAGCCTGCCGCCATGATGTACAAGTGCGGTGCGTTTTCATAAAAATATTTGAGCGCGGACAAGGCCTGCGGCACTTCCTGCACCTCATCAAAAATCAGCAAGGTATTGTCAGGATTGATGTTTACCCCCGATTCAATACTCAAACCCAGTAGCAGCCGTGCAATATCAAAATCACCGTCAAACAGCGTCTGCATACGGCTGTTGTTGTCAAAATTAATGTAGGCGACCTGCTCAAACGCCGCCGCCCCAAAGGTTTTCATCGTCCACGTCTTGCCCACCTGTCTTGCCCCTTGAATAATCAAAGGCTTGCGCTTGGTTTTTGCTTTCCATGCGTGTAGTGATGTGAGAATCTGCCGTTGCATTTGCGGTTTTCCTAAGCTGGTTTTTTGCTTATTTTATCGCCTTAACTACATTTTATCAAAGGAAAAAATGTTTAACTTCTACATTTTTTCAAATGAATTTTTGGTTTTGTGTGTTAAAGATAGGCCGTCTGAAACCGCACTTTACCCTTTTTAAACAGGTAAATGATTTCAAGCGGCCTGATTTACGCATTGCCAAGCAGTGGGCATTAAACAGTGCGGTAAAGTGTGTATTGGATGCGTTGTAGGCGACAGGCAGGTTGATTTGCAGCAACACCCGCAAGCCATCATGATTTTTATGGCAGTTAGAAATCTGCCGATTTTTATTTATACCAAGCTCGGTATAAACTAACCGCACTTTAACCGACAAAGCAGGACTATCAACATGGCAAAATTCCGTTATTTGACCACGCCGTTTCGCGTAAAAAACCTTGAACTCAAAAACCGGGTGGTGATGCCGCCGATGTGCACCTACAGCGCCACCGACGGTGTGCCCAACGACTGGCATTTCGTGCATTACAGCGCCCGCGCCATCGGCGGCGTGGGACTGATTATCGTGGAGATGACCAATATCGCCCCGAACGGCCGCATCACCCCCAACTGTTTGGGCTTGTGGAATGATGAGCAGCGTGATGCTTTCAAGCGTATTGTGGCTGCCGCCCACCAATACGGCAGCAAAATCGCGATACAAATCGCCCATGCGGGGCGTAAAGCATTGGGACACGATTATGTGGACGCCCCGTCGCCGATTTTGTACGACGGCGATGACAAAGACCCGCGCTGGAGCTATCAAACGCCGCGTGATTTAAGCACCGCCGAGGTCAAAGGCTTGGTGCAAAAATACGCCGAAGCAGTCAAACGGGCGGTGGAGGCCGGTTTTGATGCCATTGAAATCCACGGCGCACACGGCTATCTGATTCACGAATTCCATTCATTCAAAGCCAACCAGCGCAGCGATGAATACGGGCAAGACAAAATGCTGTTTGGCGAGCAGGTGATTCAAGCCGCCAAAGCGGTGATGCCTGCCGAGATGCCGCTGTTGGTGCGCATTTCCGCACAGGAATACGGCAAAGACGGCTACAGCAAGGAACACGGGCTTGAAGTGGCGAAACGCTATGCGGCGGCAGGGGCGGACGTGTTGCACGTCAGCGGCGGTGGCGACGGCACGCCAGACCCGGCGCACAGCCCCAGCATTCAGGCAGGCTATCAGGTGCATTTGGCACGCGCCGTCAAACAGGCAACAGGAAAACCGACGATTGCGGTCGGCATGTTGGAAGATCCGGCGCTGGCGGATTATGTATTGGCCAGCGGCGATGCCGATTTGGTCGCCATCGGACGCGGTTTATTGCGCGATCCGCATTGGCTGCTGAATGCGCAATACCACCAAAACGGCAAAGACAGCGCGCCGATGCAATTTGTGCCACGCCAGTACCAGCGTGGATTTTAAGGCTGGGGCTGCCTGAAACCGCACTTTGAATGCTTTTAAACGGCGTTAACCGAGGTTGACGCCGTTTTGGTTTGGGATAGGAAAATTCAAGTATGATTGAAATTTATTTATGATTATTGATAATTTCAAGTATACTTGAAATTGTTCTAATAATTCCATAAAATTCAACCATACTTGAAATTAACCCGGTGAGGTGAGTGATGCTAGCGCGTGATCATTATTTGCAATGGCTAATTGATGTAAAAGACAATGAATTTATCAAAGTGATCACCGGCGTTCGCCGTTCGGGGAAATCGGTAATCTTGCAGCTTTATCAGGACTATCTGCTTGCGCAGTCGGTGTTGCCGCAGAATATTCTATTTTATAATTTTGAACACCCGGCCAATTTTAGACTCACCGATGCCGTTGTGTTATTTGATCATATTCAACAGCAAACGCAAGGGTTGAATGGTAAGATCTATTTTATTTTTGATGAAATTCAAGAAGTAAATGATTGGCAAAAACTGGTTAACGGTTTGAGGGTTGCATTTGATGCCGATATTTATATTACGGGTTCGAATGCGAATTTATTATCCGGTGAATTAGCCACTTATTTGGCCGGGCGTTATCTTGAATTGCATGTTTACCCGTTGAGCTTTAAGGAATTTGTCGACTATCAACAGCTTAATCATAATTCAGCCAGCCCGGACTTGCTGTTTAATGAATATTTAAAATGGGGTGGTTTTCCGGTATTGCCAAGCGTGCAAAATGATGCCGTGAAAAAGGAGATTTTAAACGGCATTTATAGCAGCATCGTGTTAAAAGATGTTGCCGCACGAGGTAATATTCGTGAAATCAATTTATTAGAACGGGTGATTGCCTATTTACTGGATGTTATCGGCTCATCGGTTTCTATCAAGAAAATCGCCGACACCATCAACAGCAGTGGCATTAAAACCAACTCCACCAGCATTGATAAATATATTCAATTATTAAAAGAATCATTTATTTTCTACGAGGCTAACCGCTATGATATTCGTGGTAAAGTGCGGTTAAAAATGCAGGCGAAATATTATGTGGTAGACAGCGGAATCCGCAATAATACGCTGGGGCAAATAGGCAGCATCGGTTCGCAGTTAGAAAATATTATTTTTATTGAATTAAAACGGCGCGGTTATGAAGTATTTGTCGGTAAATGGGATGCCGAAGAAATTGATTTTGTGTGTTTTAAAGGCGAGCAGAAAAAATATATCCAAGTTGCTTACCAACTGCCTGAAAATAATGATCGGGAACAACGAAATTTGTTGCACATCAATGATAATTATCAAAAAATCATTTTAACGCTAAATCGAATGAATGTCGGCATCATTGACGGTATCCCGGTGCAATATGCCCTAGATTGGCTGTTGGGTGATGATTAACGGCATATTATGCTGCCCAACCGCACTTTGATATATTGGGAATATATGGCAAAACCGTTCAGGCAGCCTTTTATACGCTGCCCATTTTCTCCGCCAAAAAATCAATCAGCACCCGAATGCGTTTGGCTTTTTGGCTGTGCTGCGGATAATACAGCGACAGCGGCGGGTAATGTTTCCAGTGCGGCTCCAGCACGGGGATGAAATCGGCAGCGTCGGCTTCCATCGCCAAAATCGGCTCGAACACGCGCCCGATGCCCAGCCCTTGGCGCACGGCGTCCAGCACCACTTCCAGGCTGTTCACAATTAACGGGGTTGGCATGTCGATGCTGATTTCGTGTCTGTTGTCGTTCAAACTCAGTGGAAACAGGCTGTTGGCGGTCATAAAACGAAAACCGATCAGCTTGTGCTGCGGCAATTCCGCCAAACTGTGCGGCACGCCGAATTGGTCGGCGTAGGCTTTGGATACATACAAACCTCCCCTGAACGGCGGCAGCAGCTTGCGCGCCACCCGGTTTTCTTCGATGGCGTGCCCAAAGCGAATGCCCAAATCGAAACCTTCTTTGATGATGTCCACCGTGCCGTCGTACATCGAAATTTCCAATTCCACCTGCGGATAGCGGCGGCAAAATTCGGCAAAGTGCGGTTTTAACACCAGCAGATAGGCGATGCGCGGCACGGTTATCCGCACCCGGCCGGTAGGCGTTTGCCCTAAATCGTGCACGCTTTCCACCGCATATTGCAATGATTTTATCGCCTCGGCGCTGCGTTCCAGCAGCAAGATACCGGCTTCGGTCAGCTCCAGCTTGCGGGTGGTGCGGTTGAATAGCGGCAGGCCGATGTGTTGTTCCAATTGTTTCAAGGATTTGCTCACTGCCGGTGCGCCGATTTCAAGCTGGCGCGCGGCGGCGGAAATGCTGCCTTGGGCGGCGATGGTGTGGAACACGGTGAGTTGTCCGTAAATGGCACTGTGCATGATTGTTTCCTTTTTGGAAAATATAGTTGTGCTTATCATAATCTATTCATGGGTAATCAAGCAATCTATACTGTGCTCAATTCATCCATCGGCTATCTTTAGGAGCAAACAATGAGCCCAGTATTAATCATTTCGGGACACCCGAATTTAGCGCAATCCAGCGCCAACCAAACCATTCTCGCCGCCTTACAGCAAGGTTTGGGCGAGACCGCCGAAATCCGCCGTTTAGACCGCCTGTATGCCGACAGAAACATCGACGTGGCCACCGAACAAGCCGCCTTGCGTGCCGCCGAGGTGGTGGTGTGGCAGTTTCCGCTGCATTGGTATGCGCTGCCTGCGCTGATGAAAAAATACCTCGACGAGGTGTATGTTTACGGCTTTGCCCACGGCAGCAGCGGCACCGCCCTGCACGGCAAAAAACTGTTGGCGTCGTTTACCGCCGGGGCGCCGGGCGAGCTGTATCAAACCGGCAAGGCGATGAATTTCCCGATGGAAGCGTTTTTGCCGCCGTTGCAGCAAAGCGCCACCCTGTGCGGCATGGATTGGCAGCCGCCGGTGTATTCCACCGGCATGACGTATATTTCCGGTGTCAACAGCGCCGAGGATTTGGCGGCAGTGCAGGCCAAAGCCCGCGCACACGCCGAACGGGTGCTGGCGCAGATCCGCAGCCTGATTTAAGGAGGCAATCATGACTTTAAGCAAATGGCTGCTGGCCACCGCCCTTGCCACCGGCACCTTGGCGCAAGCCGCGCCGATTGTGAACCTGTTTGAACTGGGCGTTGCCACCGGCAAAAACGCCGACTATCAGGCCGTGGGCGAACACAACATCACCGCCTCGATTGCCGCCGAAACAGGCACGCTGGCGATGTATTCCGTGCGCAGCAAAGCCGATGCAAACCTAGCGTATATGTTTGAAATCTATGCCGATGAGGCGGCGTATCAAGCCCATTTGCAATCGCCGCAATATCAGGCTTTTTTACAGGCAGCCCCCGGCATTCTCACCGAACACAAGCAGAAAACCGAGCTGGTGCCGCGGTTTTTGGGCGACAAAAAAATCGCGCCCAGCGCCGACACCCGCACCAATTTGGTGGTGGTGGAAGTCAAACCGCCGTTCGATCAAGATTTCTACCGATTGGTCAGCGCAGCAATGCATCAATCGCTGCAAGCCGAAAACGGCGTGCTGGCGATGTATGCTGCTAGCGCCAAAAATGCGCCGCATCGCTGGTATTTCTTTGAAATTTACGCCAGCGAAGCGGCTTATCAACGCCACCGCCAAACACCGCACTTTCAGCATTACCTGCAAACCAGCGCGGCAATGGTGCAAGACAAACAGTTTATTGAAATCAGCCCGATGTTATTGGGCAATAAAGGCTACCTGAACTTTCAGGCAGCCCCGCCGCAAACCGAAGCAACACAGGAGTATTCAAAATGAACCATCCCGCCTATTTTATTCTTGAAGTGGCCATTAAAGACCACGAAGCCATGCAACCCTATCTGGACAAAGCCGCCGCCACACTCGCTGCATTCGGCGGCGTGCCGATTGTCGGCAGCGGCAATATCGTGCCGCTCGAAGGCGACGCACCGAAAGCCGGCAGCAAAGTGGTGATGCTGCGGTTTGACAGCATGGAAACCGCACAAGCCTGGTACCACTCGCCCGCCTACCAAGCCATCCTCGGCCACCGCCTGCAAGCGGCGGACAACCGTGCGTATTTGGTGGAGGGAGTGGCTTAGTTTTAATCGTAATCAAATAACCATGCCGTCTGAAATTTGCACGTTGAAAGTTCGGTTCAGACGGCCTGTTTCATCGCACGCTCTGCCCGGCAAATACCGCTCTTGATTCCTTCACCAACTCGATAAACGCGCGCAGGGCGGCGCTGACGTGGCGTTGGCGCGGGTAGTAGAGGCAGAGGCCGGCGTATTTGGGCGTCCAGTCGGGCAGCAGTTGCACCAGCCGGCCGCCGGCGAGGTGGTCGCGGATGTAGCCTTCGTACACAAAGGCGATGCCGATGCCGGAGAGGGCGGCTTCGGCCATCAACAGCGGGCTGTCGAGGGTGAGCGGGCCGTTGGCGTCGATCAGGATTTGTTCGCCGCCGTGCTCAAACTCCCAGCGGAGCAGTTTGCCACTGGTGAAGCGGTAGCGGATGCAGGCGTGCTGGTAGAGATCGTGCGGGGTTTGCGGCGCGCCGTGGCGGGCGAGGTAGTCGGGCGAGCACACCGCCATGATTTGAATGTCCGCCCCCAGCGGAATCGACACCATGTCTTGCGGCACGGCTTCGGCGAGGCGGAAACCGGCATCGAAGCCGTCGGCAACGATGTCGATCAAACGCCCGTCGCTCACCAAATCGATGTGCATTTGCGGATGGCGGCGCAGGTATTCGATGATGATCGGCTCGAGCATTTCCTGTGCGGCGCGTTCGGCGGTGTTGATGCGCAGCGTGCCGGAAAGGCTGCTGTTGGCGTCGCCCGCTTCCGCCATCGCCGCTTCGATTTCCGCCAGCGCCGGTTTCACCCGTTCGATAAATTTCAGCCCCGCCGCCGACAGGGTGACGCTGCGGGTGGATCGGTTAAACAGCCGCGCGCCGAGCTTGCCTTCCAATTGGCTGACGGCGTGGCTGAGCGCCGAGGGCGACATTTCCAGCGCGGTGGCGGCGGCACGGAATCCGCCCAGCTCCGCCACGCTCATGATGATTTGCAATTCTGTTAAACCGGTTTTTTGCATTGTTCGATTTCTCTCATGAGTTTGTTCTTATTTCGCTATATTATCATTGTTTATACAATCAATTATACTGTTTTCGTTGTTTAAAACGCCAGGCTGCCTGAATCTTGCAGATGGCCTGCTCCACCCATTTTCAATAAGGAAAAACCAATGCAACGCTATCATCAATTCTTTATCAACGGCCAATTCGTTACCCCGCACGGCAAGGAAACGCTGGATTTATTCAGCCCGGTGGATAATCAACACATGGCGCAAGTCACGCTGGGCGATGAAACCGATACCCAACGCGCCGTTGTCGCTGCCAAGGCCGCGCAAAAAAATTTCGCCGACAGCACACCCGCCCAACGCTCGGCTTATCTGCAAAGCTTCAAACGCGCACTGGAACACCGCCAAAGCGATTTGATTGAAGCGATGATCGAGGAATACGGCGGTGTGCGGGTATTCGTCGAGCCGTTGATCGAAGAGGCGATTGCCGATGTGCAAACCATGATTGATTTGCTCGAAAGCTATGCGTTCGAACGCCGGGTCGGCAGCTCGCTGGTGCGTTTGCAGCCGGTGGGCGTGGTCGGCGTGGTGATTCCGTGGAACGCCAGCAATTTGTTTATCTGCAGCAAAATTGCCGCCGCCATTGCCGCCGGTTGCGCCAGCGTGATCAAGCCGAGCGAGCTTTCCGCCCGCCAAACGCAGGTGATGATGGAATGCTTTGCCGCAGCCGCCTTGCCTGCCGGACTGGTGAACGTGGTGAACGGTTTGGGCAACGTGGTGGGCAATGAAATCACCCGCCACCCCGATATTGCCAAAATCACCTTCACCGGCTCCACTAACGTGGGCAAAACCATTGCCCGCAGCGCGGTGGAGAGCATGAAACGGGTGACGCTGGAGCTGGGCGGCAAATCGCCGAACGTGATTCTGGACGACACCGATCTTGCCCAAGTGCTGCCGCAGGCGGTGGGCGCGGCCTATATGAACAGCGGGCAGGCTTGCGTGGCCGCCACCCGCTTGCTGGTGCCGCAAAGCAAGCTTGCCGAAGTGAATGCGATTGTCAAAGCCACAGTGGAGCAAGCCTTTCAGCAGGGCAACCCGAGCGACGCCAAGGTGATGGTCGGCCCGGCGGTGAGCTGCAGCCAATATGAGCGGGTGCAGGAATACATCCGCATCGGCATCGAAGAAGATCGTGCCGAACTCTTAACCGGCGGGCTGGGCAAACCGGCGGAGTTGGAGGCGGGCAATTTCAGCAAAGCCACCGTGTTTACCAATGTCAGCAACAATATGCGCATTGCGCAGGAAGAGATTTTCGGGCCGGTGCTGTGCATCATTCCTTACCAAGACGAAGCCGACGCCGTGGTGATTGCCAACGACACCGCCTACGGGCTGGTGGCTTACGTCAGCTCCGCCAGCCGCGAACGTGCGTTGGTGGTGGCCGCCAAGCTCGATGCCGGCCAGGTAAAAATCAACAACCCGTTTGCTCACGACAACCAAGCGCCGTTCGGCGGCATGAAGCAGTCGGGCATCGGGCGCGAATACGGCGAATTCGGCATCAGCGCTTATCTGGAACCGAAGGCAATCGTAGGCTGATCACTGGAATCATAAGCAAAATGCAGGCCGTCTGAAACGGTGGTGGAATAAAAGTGCGGTTCAGACGGCCATTTGCGACAACACATTCATTCAACAAAGGAAAAAATCATGACACAAAAATACTTCATCACCGGCGCATCGGGCGGCTTGGGCATCGAATTGGTGAAAAAAGCCTTAAACGAGGGCCACACCGTGGTGGCGGCGGTACGCAAACCGGCGGCGTTGGCAGACTTGGGCGCAGAATATCGCGAACGCTTAATCGTCGAACAACTGGACGTGACCCAAATCGACAGCCTCGCCGCCGTTGCCGCCAAACACACCGATATTGATGTATTGGTAAACAATGCCGGCGGGGCGATTTTGGGTGCGATGGAAGAGCTGAGCGACGCACAGGTGCAGCAGCAGCTCGATTTGAATCTGGTGGCGCCGATTCACCTCACCCGTGCCTTTTTGCCGGCCTTGCGTGCCAAAAAGAGCGGTGTGATGGTGTACATCACCAGCGTGGGCGGGCGCACGGCGTTTGCGGGCGGGGCGATGTACCACGCCGCCAAATTCGGCTTGGAAGGCTTTGCCGAAACCGTGGCGCAGGAAGTGGCGGGCTTCGGCATCAAAACCGTGATTGTCGAACCCGGCTCGATGAAAACCGACTTTATCGCCAATGTGAATTGGACGGCGGAATCCGACACCTATAAAGACAGCACCGTCGGCCAAGTGCGCAGCTACATTCAGGAATACGGCGAAGACAACATCGCCGGAGACCCGCAAAAAATAGCCGCCGCCGTTTATGCCTTGACGCAACTGCCCGAACCGCCGCTGCGCACCGCATTGGGCGTGGATACCTTCGCCGCTTTGCAACAGGCGTACCGCAAGCAGTTGAGCGACTTGGATGCACAACAAGCCTTGGCGGAATCGGTGGCGTTTGCTGGCAAAACCGGCTTTAACCCGAATAGCTGATTCCACCAAAAAAGGAAACTCCATGAAAACCAAGCCTATTTTAAGCGAAGCGGAAGTGCAAAAGATGTTGGACGCCGCCAAGGCCGAAGCTGTACGGCACGGATTTGCCGTTGCCATCAGCATTGTAGACGACGGCGGCCACTTGCTGGCCATGCAGCGGCTGGACAACTGCGCGCCGATGAACAGCGTGTTTTCGCAAGAAAAAGCCAAAACCGCCGCCATCAGCGGCTTTGAAAGCCAATTGTTCGAAGACATCGTGGCCGGCGGCCGCAACGCCTTTATCACGGCTCCGCTGGTGACATCGCTTGCCGGCGGCTTGCCTGTGGTGATCAAAGGGCAGATTCTGGGCGCCATCGGCGTATCGGGCGTTACCGCCGAGCAAGATTTGCAGGTGGCCAGAGCCGGGCTGGCGGCGGTTGAAGATGCTGCCTGAACGTGCGCTTTGCCTTCAGGCAGCATGAGATTAAAGCCGTTTGTGCGTAAAAATCGGGCTTGGATAAACCCCTTGCTTGAATGTACAGGAAAAACCCATGAGCAAACCTTACCACCTCACTTGCCATATGGCGGTTTCGATTGATGGCAAAGTGACCGGCGGTTTTTTGGAAGATCCGCGTTTCGGCGACCACGACGGGGATTATTTCGAGCTGTTCCACCAATACAACCGCAGCAGCCGCAACTGGATCAGCGGGCGAGTGTCGATGGCGCAGGTGATCACCCGCCACCACACCGCCGACACCGCCGCCTTTGCCGGACAACAAGTGAGCCGTGACGATTTCGTCGGCGACCCGGCCGCCCGCCGTTTCGCCATTGCGTTCGATCCCGACGGCAAACTCAGTTGGACGCAAAACCGCATCGGCGACGAATATCCGGCGTTGAAAGGCGACCACATCATCGCCATTTTGAGCGAAAGCGTGGCAGACAGCTACCTGCTGTACCTGCAATCGCTCGGCGTTTCCTATGTTTTCGCCGGCACGCAAAAACCGCTGTCGATGCGCACCGCACTAGACAAACTGCACCGCCTGTTCGGCTTGGACGATTTCCTGCTGGTCGGCGGCGGCTACATCAACGGCAGCTTTATGCAGGAAGGGCTGAACGACACCATCAGCCTGATTCAAGCGCCGTTGGTGGAAAGCCGCAGCGTGTTCCAGTCGGACGAGGGCGAACGCCCGTTGCCCGCTTACCGGTTTACTGAGCATGAATTGTTTGGCAATGGCTCGCTGCGGCTGGTTTATCAAAAAGTCGGCGACGGCGATGATGGTGTAAATGCCGATGAACCCGATTGATTTCAAATCGGTCGGGCTGTTTTCCGCCAAGGTGGTGAAACGGTTGTATAAAAGTGCTTTTCCGGCGAACGAACGCATGCCGTTTTATCTGCTGCGACTGTCGGCGATGCGCAATCAAAACAACGATTTTTGGGCGCTTGAGCAAAACGGGCAAACGGTGGGGCTGCTGTATGTGGTGCGGCGGCAAACGATGGGTATCATCGGCTATTTCGCCATTGCCGAATCCCACCGTTCGGCAGGCTTGGGGGCGGAAGCACTTAACGCCTTAAAACAGCGTTTTCCGAGGTTGCACTGGCTGCTGAATATCGAAGTGCTGGACAAAGCGGCGGACAACTATCCGCAGTGGTGCCGGCGGCGGCAGTTTTATCAGCGCCACGCTTTCCACATGCTGCCATATACCTTAGCCATTGGCGGAACGCTGTACGCCTTGCTGGCAACCGACGGCACCCTGGAGCGGGCAGCGATTTTGGCAATGTATCGTGAATTCAGTTGGGGCGCAGATCTTGAAGTGATGCCGTCTGAATTCAATAATTTATTGTTTGAGAGTGAAGATTGAAGAAAATGTTATTCGTTAGCTTAGGCGTAATTGCCGCCCTTGCCGCCGTTGCGGCGGCGTATCTGCAACGGCCGGTTTTCGGCGCCAACCCTACAGGCGAGCGCTTGGCACGCATTCAGCAGTCGCCGAATTACCGTGACGGGGCGTTTCAGAATTTAAGCCACACCCCCGCCATCACCGGGGATAAATCCATCGTCAGAGCCAGTTGGGACGCCTTGTTCGACTTGGACAAAAACGTTAAGCCGTCCGCCCCCGTGCCGTCGGTGAAAACCAATTTGCACAGGCTGCCTGCCGATCGCAACTGGTATGTGTGGCTGGGGCATTCGTCGTATTTGATGCAGCTCGACGGCAAGCGGTTTTTGGTGGATCCGGTATTGGCCGCAGCCAGCCCGCTGCCCTTCGGCGGCAAGCCCTTTGCCGGGGCGGATATTTACCAACCCACCGACATACCGGCGGTGGATTACCTCATCATCAGCCATGATCATTACGACCACTTGGATTACGCCACCCTGCGCCAAATCCAACCGAAAATCAACCATGTCGTCAGCGGCTTGGGCGTGGGCGCGCATCTGGAGCGCTGGGGGTTTTCAGCCGGCCAAATCACCGAGTTGGATTGGCACGAAGCGGTGCAACTAACCCCCGACATCCGCCTCACCGCCTTGCCCGCACGCCATTTTTCCGGCCGCGCACTCAAACGTAACCAAACCCTGTGGGCATCGTTTATGCTGCAAACGCCGTCTGAAACCGTGTATATCGGCGGCGACAGCGGCTACGATGCTTTTTTCAAACAAATCGGCGTAGCGTTTCCCGACATCAGCCTGGCGATTTTGGAAAACGGGCAATACGATCAAGATTGGGCGAATATCCACTTTTTGCCCGAACACTTGGTGCAGGCGGTGAAAGACTTGCAACCGAAGCGCCTGCTGGCGGTGCACAACAGCAAATTTGTGCTGGCGAAACATGCTTGGGACGAACCGATGCGGCTGCTTGCCGATAACGTTGCGCGGGAAAACTTGCCGCTGCTGACCCCGAAAATCGGCGAAGTGCTGTATCTGGACGAGCAAAACCAGCAGTTTGAACGCTGGTGGCAGGCAGTGCCGCCCAAGCGCTAAGCCGTATTTTTAGCGATTTGGTGCAGGGCAGGTCACCATCAAACCGCACTTTGGCTTTTATCGATGAAAGTGGTATTCCATTGCATGGGAAAGACGGTCATTTCAACAAGCAAGCGAGGTGAATGATATGCAAGCTGTTTTTTTGAATGAAGCCGGTGGCGCCGACGCGCTGTATGCGGCAGAAACCGCGCAACCTGTGCCGGCAAGCGGCGAAGTGTTGGTTAAAGTCGCCGCCATCGGCATCAATCCTGCCGACATAGCCGTGCGCAGCGACAACGCCTTGCTCGGCATGATGTACGGCGAACAGCGTCCGGTGATTTTGGGCTGGGACATTGCCGGCACGGTGGTTGCCTGCGGCGCTGATGTTACTGCTTTTAAGGCCGGCGACGAGGTGTTCGGCATGGTGAATTTCCCCGGCAACGGCAGCGCTTATGCCGAATATACCGCCGCCCCCGCCGCCCATTTGGCGTTGAAACCGCCGCACGTCAGCCACGAGCAGGCCGCCGCCAGCTGCTTGGCCGCCTGCACCGCTTATCAGGCGTTGCTAGACATCGCTGCCGTTAAAGCGGGCGACAAGGTGCTGGTTCACGGCGCTTCCGGCGGTGTCGGGCATTTTGCCGTGCAAATCGCCAAAGCATGCGGCGCTTATGTGGCCGGTACTTCGTCCGCCCAAAACCGCGATTTGGTGCTGTCGCTCGGTGCTGACGAGCACATCGATTACCGCAGCGAGAACGTCAGCGAGCGCCTGCACGGTTTCGACATCGTGCTGGAAACGGCGCCTGGCAACCTGCTGAGCTCAATCGCAGTGCTGCGCAGCGGCGGCAAAATCGTCAGCACCGCCAGGTTTGAATACGGTGCGGACGTCAGCGAACAGGCGGCCGCCAAGCAGATTGCCATCGACACCATCAAAGTGCGGTCGCAGCCTGCCACCATCACCGCACTGGCTACCCTGCTGGCAAGCGGCGCCTGCAAACCGCACATTCACCAAACCTTCGCTTTTGCCGACCTGCGCGCCGCCCATTCGGCACTCGAAAACAGACAGGTGACGGCGGGCAAAGTGGTGTTGAACGGGCTGCCTGAAAGCGCCAATCCGTAAACAGTGAATCCGTAAACTGCGGTAGCAATTCGATAGTTTACCCTAGTTTCTTTATTTAAAATCAAGTAGTTAATATGGCATAACGCATCACCACCCCTTACGGCAGACACACCGATGCCAACGAAGTCGTGAAAGACGTAGATCTGAGCGGCAAACGCGCGCTGATTACCGGCGCGGCTTCCGGCATCGGTATCGAAACCGCCCGTGCATTGGCGCTGGCAGGGGCAGAAGTCACCCTTGCCGTGCGCAATACCGCTGCCGGCCATCAAACGGCGGCGGACAACCGCGCCTATTTGGTGGAAGGCGTGGCTTAGTTTTAATCGTAATCAAATAACCATGCCGTCTGAAACCCAACACAGCAAAGTGCGGTTTCAGACGGCATTTTTTCTTGCCTTAAATCCCAATTAGGACTATAGTTCGGTCCTAATTGGGATTTAAAAGGGAGTTTATGCAGCAAATTCAACACAACATCAACGCCTTATTCAATCACTTTAATGAGATTATCGGGCTGTATCGGCAATTGGCAAAGCGCTTGGGTGTGGGCTACAACACGCTGGCGGTGCTGTATTGCATTTATTTTCATGGGCAATGTACGCAAAAAATGATTGGCGAAAGCTGGTGGCTGCCCAAGCAAACGGTGAACAATCTGACCCAAGAAATGCTGGGCAAGGGCTGGCTGGAGCAGGTGGACGACGCATCACCGCGGCGGGGCAAGCTGTTGCGGTTTACCGCTGAAGGGCTGGCATTTGCCGAGCCGATTGTGCAGGCGGTGATGCAGGCGGAGCGGGCAACGTTTACCGCACTTGGCGATGAACATTGCGAAATGATGCTGGGCGTTACCGCACGTTATGCCGAGCTGTTTAAACACTATTCTAATTTGAATACCGATGCCGAATAAGGCGAATAAGGGGAAAAAATGATTTGGTTTTTATTAATGATTTCGATTGCCACCGAAGTGTTTGCCACCAGCATGTTAAACGCCAGCCAGGGCTTTAGCCGCCCGCTGTACGGCGTAGCAGCACTCGCTTTGTATGCCGTGTCGCTGGGTGTGCTTGCCAAGGTGATGACCGGGCTGCCGGTGGGCATTGTTTATGCGGTGTGGTCTGGCTTGGGGATTGTGCTGATTTCGGCAATTGGCTGGTTTTTCTTCAAGCAAAAATTGGACTTGCCCGCCTTTGTCGGGCTAGCGATGATTATCGGCGGCGTGTTGGTGATTAATTTATTCTCCCATTCCAGCGTTCATTAACGGTGAAAAAGAAAAATGCTGCCTGAAACCGCACTTTCAGGTGGCATACTTTGGCTTTATTCTTTCCTTTATGGAAACAATGATTTCACCAAAACCTATCTAGTAAAAGGTAATCGCAATTTCTACAATACGCCCATCGAAACAAACTGATTACTGAAACAGCAAGAGGAATCCAACCATGAACACATTATCTAAAACCGCTCCGAAAGCCGCCCCGAAAATCGCATTAGGCACCTGGTCTTGGGGCGCGGGCTTTGCCGGTGGCGACCAAGTATTCGGCAACCATTTGAGCGAGGCACAAATGCAGGCGGTGTTTGATGCTGCTACCGAAGCCGGTTTAAACCTGTGGGACACCGCCGCCGTGTACGGCATGGGCAGCTCGGAAACCGCACTTGGCGCACAAATCCGCCGCCATTTGCAAAACCACCGCCGCGACAGCCTGCTGATTTCCACCAAGTTCACCCCGCAAATCGCCGATGCCCAATCCGCCACGCCGGTGGCCGATATGCTGGCGCAAAGCTGCGAACGCCTCGGCACCGATGATGTTGACTTGTATTGGGTGCACAACCCCACCGATGTCAACCGCTGGACGAATCAGTTTGTGCCGTTGTTGAAAAGCGGCAAAATCAAAGGCTTTGGCGTGTCCAACCACAATCTGGAGCAAATCAAATTGGTGAACGACACCCTCGCCCAAGCAGGCTGCCGCATTGCCGCGGTGCAAAACCACTACAGCCTGCTGTACCGCGCTTCGGAACACGCCGGGATTTTGGATTACTGCCAAGCCAACGGCATCAGCTTTTTTGCCTATATGGTGTTGGAACAAGGCGCATTGAGCGGGCGCTACAACAGTCAAAACCCGCTGCCTGAAGGCAGTGGCCGCGCCGAAAGCTACAACAAAGTGCTGCCGCAACTGCAAACCCTCACCGATGCGATGCAGCAAATCGGCGCACGCCATCAGGCAAACGCCGCGCAAATCGCCATCGCCTGGGCGATTGCCAAGGGCACCTTGCCGCTGATCGGCGCCACCAAACCGCACCATGTTACCGATGCCGCCGCAGCCGCTACTATTGTGTTAACTACCGAAGAAATCGCCACGCTGGAGCGCTTGGCAGAGCAAACTGGGGTGGATACCAAAGGCGCGTGGGAGCCAGAGATGGTGTGACGATACAGCGTGGAAGATACCACGCTGTAATAAGCATTGCCGTTGATGACGTTGCGCTAAGCGACAGCGTTTGCCGCTTCAACAATCAATGCCGTCACTTCTTGCGGACGGGAGGCTAAAGAGGCGTGGCTGGCGTCTAGCGTGATGGTTTTGCGCGGACTCATCCGTTCAGCCATCATTTTTTGGTTGTCGGGGTGAATCATGCGGTCAGCAGAGGAGATTTGATACCAGCTCGGTTTCACTTTCCAAGCAGGCGCGGTGACGTTATCGCCGAATGTATTGCCGACGGGGGCTTTTTGTGTCACCGCCATAATATAGGCTTCTTCTTCGTCCAAATCCTGGCAGAAACTTTGATGGTATTTGTCTTGCGCCACCCACAAATAGCCATCGCTGTCGGGTTGGATATTGGCAAAAGCTTGCGGCGGATTGGCTTGGCTGATGGCACCGGCACTTTCACCGGCATCCGGCGCAAACGCTGCGATATAAACCAAGGCAGCCACATTCGGCAAATCACCCATTTCGGTAATCACTTTGCCACCGTAGGAGTGGCCGACCAGCACCACCGGCTTATTGATTTGGCGCACCATTTTACGGGTACGTTCGGCATCATCGGCCAAAGAGGTCAGCGGATTTTCTACCGCATAAATATGGTTGAAACCTTGAGCACGCAGCAGCGGAATCACTTTTGCCCAATGCGCCGCACCGCCCCAAAAGCCGTGCACTAAAACAATTGCAGGTTTGCTCATTGCTTTTCCTTATGTTGTTGGGTTGCGAAAATAATATTGTTCAGTAGGCAGATACATGCTTTGCCTGTTGCAGATTATAGCGCTAAGGCAATGAAAAACAATAGCCTCAACTGGCTTTTTTATGAACGGTACGGCAAAGCAGTATAACTGCCCCGAAGTACCTAAAATTAAATTAGAGGAACACAAAATGTACAACAGACGAAACGTATTAAAAACAGGGTTGGTGTTGGGCGCAGCCGCAGCCACAGGCGGTGTGTTGTTTGCCACAGGCAGCAAAACCGCCCAAGCCGCACCACCGCAAACCCATATCAAAACCCTGGTGATTGTGTCGCACCCCTATCCTGAGCGCTCAGTGCTGACCAAAGGACTGCAAGCCGCGGCGGAAAGTGTGGCGGGAGTGACCGTGCGCAATCTGGAAACGATTTACGGCTTCGACACCCGCGCCATCAATGGCGACGAAGAGCGGCGCATCACCCGCGAACACGACCGCATTGTGTTTGTGTTCCCCACCCATTGGTTCAACATCCCGCCAATGATGAAGGCATATCTGAACGACACTTGGGGCAGCGTCGGTCCCGGTTTGTGGCAGGGCAAAGAAATGCTGGTGGTGTCCACCGCCGCCGGCGGCAGCTCCACTTACGGGCAAAACGGGCGTATCGGCGTGCCGCTTGCCGAAGTGTTTTTGCCGATGAAAGCCAGCGCATTACACGCCGGCATGACGTATTTACCGCCTTTGGTGTTTGAAAGCGCCGGCAGCGGCAGGCTGCCTGAATACCAACAACAATTGATTGAACGTTTAACCCAATAAGGAAACCACAATGAAACAACAACTGACCGCACTTTTATTCACCGGCTTGCTGGCAGTAACCGGCGTTGCCCATGCCGCACCGGCGTATGTAATCTCCGAATTCCAGCTCACCGATGCCGACAGCGTCAAACCCTACCGCGCGCAAATGCCGGACACCCTCAAAGCCCACGGCGGCCAATTTCTCGCCCGCGGCGGCAAAGCCGAACGCAAGGAAGGAATTGCGCCGATGGGCGGCGTGGTGATCATCAAATTCGACAGCCCGGAGCAAGCCAAAAATTGGTACAACTCCGATGCCTACCAAAGCATCAAACCCATCCGCCAACGCAGCGGCAACACACGCAGCATTTTGGTGGAGGGCTTGGCCGAACAAGCCGGCTCGATTAGCCGAAACGGCACGCCGCACGCCTATTACATCGCCGAATTCGAACCCACCGACAGCCAAGGCATGCGCCCTTACAGTGAAAAAGTCGAAAGCCTGTTCGCCCCCTATAGCGGCCGCTACATCGTGCGCGGCAAATCCGCCGAAGAAGTGGAAGGCTTCGGCAGTCAGGGGCGGATGGTGGTGATTGAATTCGACAGCCTGCAACAGGCGCAAAACTGGTACAACTCGTCCGAATACGCCGAGTTGCGCAAAATCCGCTGGCAAAGCGGCAACACCCGCGCCATGATTGTCGAAGGCGTGGCGCAGTAATAGTCGAAACACACGGCTGCCTGAAAATAATCTGTTTTTTCAGGCAGCTTTAATAAGTTACCGTTTCTATATTAATTATTTTTCAGAAAAGAGGTTCAGCGAAAAGTGTTTAGTGTAATGGGGCAATCATGCTGTTGATATTCAAAATGTTGCACATCCGTGCGATTTGCCAGCCAAGGGCATGATGGTTAAGATAAAGGCCATCTGAAACCGCACTTTGCTTTTTTGAACAAGCAAAGGGTTTCAGGCAGCCTTTATTCTCAATATAGTGAAATAAAAATATTCATTTTTAAATTGATTTAGTGACATTGCAAGGTAAACTCAATTCTTTCTGATTTTTCATCATAGAAAACATAAATTAACCCGACATCTCCCCACATTAATCCGGCATTGTCTTCAGAGTCAATTTGAAATAAAAGTCTCATTGGATTGCCTTCAGCGTCTTCTGGTGTTGACTCGCCTTGAACCCACATCGGATAACCACCGAGTTGACTTTGATAGCTTTGTTGCCCAATCAGTTTTGTCACAATTTGCTCATAACTGTCCCAAGGTTCATCTTCGTTTAGCACACAAGATAATTTGGCGGCACTATGGCAGTGCAAATCGATTCCTTCCCAATCCGGTAGGGATTTTGTCGGGCTAAAACTGATTTCACAATATTTTGATTTTCCTAATTCATTCGGCTTATCAATAAACTCAATATTTTCTTTTTCAATGGTTTTATAGATTTTTACTAACCATCCGTCATCTTCAGTATCCCAAGGGAGTTCTTCCCAATCATAATAGAATTGAATGAGTGCAATACCTTGGGGCAATTGCAGATGCTCATTGTTAAATATTTGGAAAATGAATTCTAAATTTTTTCCGTTGTTACTTTTAGGCCATTGTTCTCCTTTTTTAAAATAGGGCTGCCCGCCAAATTGCGAAATTAATTGAGTGTTTTCCGGTGGCGTTGATGGCGGCAGCACTGCTAATTTCGTTGCTGTTCTAATGATTAGCTTTACTAAATTCTCTAAATCAGAAATCGTTTTTAAATTCATTTCATTTAGTTCCTTTCGATATTTTTCAAACGGCAATTCAGCTTTGAATCTATCTTTTTTACCGCTCAATATTTTCCCCAAAACTCATGCTTTGCAGCCTGTTTTTATATGGCGCACAACGTTTTTGGCCTTGGCGTTCGTGCTGTTAAATGTTAAATCTGTTTTTTATCCATTGCTCGATTTTCTTGCGACTTATCCCCTTTGATGTGCTGAAATAGGCAGTATCACCTTTTAAATCATCTGTATTGAATGTCGTGGCAAAATAATTTTCAACCTGGGTCAAGAACTTACCAAGTTCTAATAAATTCGGTTTGCCTATTTCTTTCTCATCAACTCTTATTGTAAATACCTCACTGTCTGTAAAGCTTATTTTTTGTATTTTTTGCGAAAGGCTGTTTTCGATACTAATTTTAAACGTGTCATTTTTTATTCCCGGGCTGCCAAAATAGATTTTTAATTTAAACTGTTTTTCCTTTTCGTCATCAGTCAATCCATCGGTGGTGAACCATTTGCCAAAATTCATCAAATGAAGGCTGACACTCCAATCATATTTATTAGGCAAATCAATGCCTAATTTTTCCATTAACTGATAAGACGGCAAAGTGTGAAAAATGCCGTCATAGTATTGCTTAATTCTTTCTGCATAAGGGTGTTGCACGTTTGGCAAATTCAATAATGTAAAGAGGTGATTGAGAAAAAAGTCCTCATTCTTTTTGTCGATAATATTGGCAAAATACGCCAATACATTTTCTTTCCTTGAAAACGAAAGAATCGCCCAAACGGCATACAATCCGTGAATATCGTGATGTTCTCTATAATGGCGTTCTGTTTTGTTGTATTCTGCAAGGCATTCTAATAAGAAATCATTGACTTCATCGGTTGCAATATCTTTGAGTTTGACAATATTTTTGTTGTCAGGTGTATATGCGCCATTTTTGAGCTTGTTACAAAGCTGATTGACCAATTTTTCAGTTTGCTTGGGTAATGATGCTTTTTTTTCGATGATGATCTCGGTTAAATATGCCATCTTGCTTTTCCTCCCGTTTTTCTATAAAAACAACAAGCTCTATCTGCTTGCGCCACCCAGCCCAGGCTGATTGTTCGCCAGCTCTTTCAACGTTTCGTGTAAATGCCCTTCAGAATGCAGTAAACCATTTTCAGCCTTGCGCAGTGCGACCAGTATCTTGTCAAATAAATCATCCAAACTTTGTGCCAATACAAACATGTCTTCTTCATCACGCCCAAAGTTGATTACCTGCCCTTTTTTACCTTTTGTATCCGGATCCAGGTCGATTCCCAAGTAATTTCCGCCACCGTCTGAAAATATAGGCAACCATTTATAATGAAAATACTTTTTCTGAATTGCGTTTTTAGGGGTTGATGTAAACGAAATTTGGTTGTCAAAATCGTAAGCCGAGCGTTCTACTTCATATTTTCCATTTGAGTAAGCCACAAAGTTTAGTTCGTCCCATTTATAAGTCGGTTGTTCTAATTCGTGCAGTTTTTTCACTATTTCTGAAACGTTGTCTAATTCTTTAAAGTCTATTTTTAAAATTTTTCGTTCTTTCTCTGTCGTATTTTCGCTTGCATAAATATAAGGGCCGCCAAAGCGATTAGGGCCGCATTCAAATGCAATTTTGTACCAACTCTTTTGCAGTCCGAAAAGTTTATGTTTCGGTGCTTTGCCGACATAAAAATCGACAATTTGCCGGATCAGTTGCTCTGATTGCTCGGGATTGGCAATGGTCTTTGTTTCCGGCTTGATTAAACTGCGGCTGAATTCCAATTGTTGGATAATTTCATCGGCACGACAAAAATTGTCGCCGAAGAATATGCCGTTTCCATCGTCATTTTGCCCATTGGCAAACGAATAAAGTGCTTTTATTTCCGTTGGTAAGGATTCTTGCAGCAGGTTTTCGATTTTTTGAAGCTCGCTATCGGAAACTGGCGGGTTCAATGTGCCGCTTGAGGCTTCCACATTGTTTTGCTGGATGGCCATAATTTCTTGAAATTTGGTTATGATATTCATGATATGTTGTCCTGCCTGTCATTACCTTTAGTGGTTTTATGCCGTCACGCAGTGAACCTGTTGCGGTGCGCTGGCTGCTCGAGCCAACATAAACCAAGTGCGGTGTTTCTGCAAGGTTAAAACCGCACTTTTCCTCTTCAGGCAGCCTGAATCAATCCAAACATTCACCCCACAACAAAAGGAACAAAACAGGTCAGAACAACAAGCCTTGAAACACGTCGGCTTAATCTACAAATCTGAATTGTGGTTCGATTCGATTGAAAACGCCCAAGCCGCATTCGCTTCCGAAATCGGGCAGCAAGCCTATGACGATGTGCCCAATTTTGCTGAAAACGTGGCGGTCACTTATATTACAGAAACGCAGAAGTTTTAAGGGCTGATCAATAATAAGGCTGCCTGAAAAGCATTTTTGCCAAAGCAAAGTGCGGTTTTGGGCAGCATTTCCCTATCCATTCAATCAAAAAAAACCCACGGCGCAAGTTTGCAACTTGTGCCTTTTTTACATTTGATTTATCAGTAAATCTCAGAATGGTTATTCACAAGTTACAAACTTGCGCCATCAGTGGTAGTC
>VDHG01000047.1 GCA_006228005.1 Testudinibacter crocodili | reverse complement strand
AAGATCAACAGACCCTAATCTATTTTCATTTCGAGTCAAAATAAATCGGAGTATTTTATTGGTATTGCGTTAATTATTTGAAAAGCTTAGTGGTGATCTGAACTGACATAAATAGATCCATGAAAGTGAGATAATTAGGGAAAATGTTGGATCAGGTTGTGATAAGTGGGAGAGAATTTGTAACAGCGTTACAGTATGTGAAATAAAATTATCTGAGTGAAGAATGAGAAAACCGGCTTTTAATGGCTGGTTTTTTTGTTATTGGTCGTCAGGAAAAAGGTCGATTTGGATCTTTTTGATTTCGGCTTTTTGCATTCGGTTGATGATTCTGTAAACCCATTGTGTTGAGACGTTAAACTTCTTAGCAAGTTGGGCATGATTAAAGCCGTTGAACTCGCGCCAGATTTGCAAATCCCGTTGATAAGCAAGCAACGAAACGCCTCTGGGAATATAGATGCTTTGTCCTCGCCAGTCTTTTGAGATTGCCATGGCGACAAGTTGTCCGACTTGTTGGGCGGTGTTGTCGTTGGTATCCAGGACTTGTTTTACCGCCGATTCAGTGTATCGAGCTAAATCCAGCAAGAAATCAGGGGCAAGGTTGCTGAACTCTTGATTATCCATTGCTTTTCCTTGATTCTATTGTGCGAGTGCGCCATTTCTTCAGTCGTTCCAGCACCCTTGTTGCTTGTTCGTTGTCGAGCCATGCCACCGCTAAAATCGGCTGTCCGTCGCGGTTCTTGGCGATTTTGCCAACAAAGTGATTCAGTGCAGTTTCGCTGCTGTCGCGGATAATGCCTGCGGCGTGCATTTCCAGCCACAATGCGCGGATTTTTTTGATGATGTTGCTTTTTACCGTAGCGGTGCTTGGTGGTGATTTGCGTTTGCCGTTCGGCAGCCGTCCGGACCGCACTTTAAAGCCGCGTACTTTCATGCCGTCAAGTGCGGTTTCCAACTCTTTCACGGTCATTTGTGAGCAGCTTTCTTTACCAGCAGTATTAAGCAAAAAAGTGCGGTAAGTGTCGTTATCCATACCGAGTTTACCTTTACCGATATGGATAAATTGAATCAGCTGTTTGCGTCTGTCTACTGTAGATTTGTTTTGCATATCACCTCCGAAAATCTATTATTCAGCCCTCTGGCGAGAAAGGGCTGTAAATAGGTTTTAAGAAAAGTGCCCAAGTTTTTCGGTTTCTTGTCCGTTGATACCGTGATTTAGGCGTACTTGTTGACCTTGTTTAAATCCGGCATAGGCAGCCTGCCCGTAATCTTTAGTATTACCTGCACTACGCCCGGAATCTGTACTAAAATTGTGTTTTTCATTCAGTAATTTATCGTACTGCTCCAATGATTCTGTTTCCTTGTCTGTTAGAGCGAAATTTGAAACAACCCGTGATACACCTCGACACCAACCTTCACAAAAGGAGTCGGCACGGGCAATGGCAGTTTTTCGTTTTAGCCGTTTATTTTGCGTGGCGTTAAACTCTTTCCTTGCTTTCAATAGTTGACGCAACAACACATCAAAGCAATATGCAGCGATAACGGGTCTTTCATCCGCGCCATAGAACATAATCGAACGCTTAAAACGCCAGTTTTTATCGCGTCGGCTGTTAAAATAGCAGCGAACGCCAAAGGCGCGATCAATGATGTTTGACAGAATATGAATGTATCTCGGAGGTTTATCGGCAAATAACACATCAGTTTCATGCTCAGACATCACTGACAGTTCCACGTCGGTTTGCGTGATATGGTGCTCTTTCATCAGTTTTTGCGCCATTTCCAATGCTTTCGCCGCCTCATGTGGATTAGTTGAGTTGGCAAGCGATAGCAACTTTTTGATTTTTCGTAGCAATTTGTCGTTATTCATCACTATTCCCCCTGAATCGCCAAAAATTCACTGTGTTTGATTTCAGTTAAACAATCAGGGATTGTCGGGAAATCAGTTCCTTCGTGCACAGCATTCCCCATACATGAATATCCTGCTGCTATTTTGTACTTTTTTGCCATTCTTCTATTGTAATCTGGTAACTGTTTCTGTTTTCTTGCTTCCATCAATACTCCGCCTGCATAATCAGAGCTTAAGCACGCTGCGAAATGATTAAACGTGATCTCACCTGTATTTACACTTTGAAAATAATGCCCTATTGCGTTACGTAACCCCTCAACAACTGGATCGCTCATATTTTCCCAATATTCTTTATTTCTAGAATATTTAATATATTCAATGAAATCGTAGTAGTGCCGTATAGCCTTTTGGTGAACTTCAACCTCATCAAAATTTTTATAACCCATGCCTATAACTCCTATCAGTTGTGATTAATAAAACACATTATTCCGCCCTCTGCGCACTACTACCAAAGGGAAAATGGGTTTAGTTTTTTAAAAGCTCTACGATTTCAGGATCTTGATCAAGATACTTATGAAGTAACATTGATAAGAAGTGACCAACTGGATGATTGCTGTTTATCTCAACACTTAATAGATCAGACTTTGATTCTTTAAATTTAACAGCTAAGGTGCAGTCATATCCTTTTTCAAAATATTTCTCTTCAATATTATGCACATAAGCAAACGTTTTACGGGTGATGTTTGCTAATGCCAGCATAATAAAGGTGAGATATTCTTTACAAAAAGAAGGGGCATTTGCGTTATTATTATCCGTAGCAGAAATATTCACTTCGTCACCGTCTATTTTTGCTTTAATGCGGATTGTTGTTTTATATAAGGTCACTCTACTGTTTTGTTTAATTTCCATGTTATATCTCCTTATCTCACGACATCTTTAACCCAATCCGGGTTCATTCTGCGGTAAATTGCATCGATTTTAGTGCGGCTTTTGTGAGTCAATTGCTTGGTTAGAACGATATCGTGATATTGCCACGCTTCTTGTGCGGCTATCAGTAAATCGATGGTTTCGGCAAATTGCTCGGCGATTTGTGTGTGTTTGTCGGTCATTTGGATTCTCCTTGGCTAAACGGTCGAATGGCGACACGGTTGCAAAACTCGGCGCGGTTTATGCACCAGATCCGGTGTTTGTGGTTAGTGGTTTCACCGGCGGCTTTATCCCACAAAGCCCATGCTTTGCGGTAATCGCCGCTGCGCTCGGTGGCTGCGGCTAATTCTGAATTGCGGCGGTCGGTTACTTTTGCCATTATTTCACCTCATTTTCGAATGGTTTGATGATAAAGTCTTCGCCTGCACTTTTAATCGTAATGCCTGCGATGCCGGTCACTTCGTTCGGTTCGGCGAGGATTGCTTCTTTATTGATTTCTTCTTTGGTGCGAATCATGCGGGTTAAGCCCCATTTTTTCAGGGCTTCCAGCACCGCATCTGCGCCACGGATGCCGACGCTGACCGGGCGTAAGCGCCACTGCACTTCACCGGTGTTGAAGTTGCCGGTTTTGGTTTTGCCGTTGTTGGTCAGCTTGTCACGGTTGCTTTCGCAGTACGCCTGAATCGCTTTTTGCTCGGCGGTGATGCTGTCTTTAAGTGCGGTAAACACCGAGGCGAATTTTTCGTCAATAATTGCTTTTTCATCGTTGCGCAGGGTTTCTTGGCGAATCAGTTCGCGCTGTAAATCACCAAGGTTCTTGATTGCCGACTCTACTTCTTCGCGGGTTTGATAGCTCACTTGATAGGTATCTGCTTTAATTCGGGTTGCTTTTTTAGCCATTTTCATTTCTCCTTTTTATTAGTGCTTGACCGCAATTTGCCGCTCTACCGCAAACACTACGCGGCAGCCTTCAAGCCCGATTTGGGCTTTTGAGCTGAGTTGGTCGGCGCCGTTGTTGATATGCATATACACCACGGCTTGTCCTTTTTTCAGCAGTCCGGTGGTGATGTAATTTGATTGCACTTCCAGCGTTGGTTTGCAGCCGCCAAGTTGGACATTTAACACCGTTAGCCCCAGTTCAGCGCATTTCAGCACGCCGTTTTGGGCGGTTGCCAGTTGTGAAAAAGCGTGGTGATTGCTGTGGTTTAACGTCTGTTTTGCGTTGATTTTTTGCGTATTCATCTCACACCGCCTTAATCACATCGGCAGTGACTAACGGCGAACCCAATTCCGCCGCCAGATTCATCGCTGCTGTGATGAGATTGCCAACCGCCAACGGGTACAGCAAACTGGTTTGGGTTTTATTACGGCTATTGCTGAACACCAAACGGCTGCGCAGCATATCCAGTGCATCTTTATCAAAAATGTCCGATGCTTTGCGGTTGACGGCTTTTAACCGCCAGTCAATATATTGCGCCAAGCAACTGTCCAGCGGGGCAAGCTCCACCACTTCACAGCGTTGCACTACTTCACGCACTTCAAAATTGCGTTCGGACAATTTCAACTTGAGTTCTGGTTGACCGACCAACACGATAGACAGCAGTTTTTTAAAGCCGTCTTCCAGCTCGAAAAAGCGTTTTAAATGTTTTAGCGTCGGTACCGGCAGGCTGTGGGCTTCTTCGATAATTAGAATGTGTTGATTGCCGGCACGTGCACTGTCCTTTAATACGCGATGAAGCTGGCGGAAACGTGCCTCTGGGCTGCGTTTGATGTTTTCCAATGGTGCAAGGGTGCTGACAATCGCCTCGGCAATGTGTGAGGCTTTTAGCGTTTTGCCTTTAACATCATTATCTTCCATCGCGATAATGTACGGTTCAATCACCACTACCGGCAGATTTTCAGCGTTAATGCGGTCGATTAAATCACGGCGTAAGGTCGATTTGCCTGCGCCAGACTCTCCTACCACGGCCACAAAGCCGCCGAATTTTGCGGTTTGGAACAGGGCTTCACGCACATAACGCACGTCCGGCGAGGTGAAAACTTGCTCCGCTGACCGCACTTCATCGGTGAACGGATTAGAAAAAAGTGAAAAATGCCGTTTTGTCGCTGGATAAAGCGACTGTTTTGCGAGTAACATAAGCTCGTCCTCTGTTAGTGTGGTTGCTTCTTCATTGATAGTTGACGCTTCCGTCAGTGTTGCCGCACTGGCGGAAACCTCTCCCTTGTATTGCGTTGATTCCGTTAATAAGTCTGCAAGTGCGGTTTGGATGCCCAATGTTTTCAGCACCTTCGACAGCTTGATTTTCAAGGCTTTCATCTGTTTGGTCGGTAAAATATGGTGATTAAGCCATTGCGCCAACGCCGCAGGAGAAATGCCCACCTGTCTTGCTAATTCCGCTTGTGAAATCTCATGCTGTTGTAAAACCTGTTTTAACGCTAACATTCTGCTCCCCTTAACCGTTGACTACATATAAATGGCTTGTTCCCGGCGGTTCGTTGCGGGTCAGTAATTGTTCCCACTCTTCTTGCTGAATGCCGTCTGGATAATGCTTGTTCAGCCAGTTAAAATTATCCGCACCCCAGCGTTCTCCATACCGCACTTTGCCTTGTTTCGCCGCCTCAATAACGGTGAGCGGTTGTAGCTCAACCAGTTTGGCATTGGTGGTTAATTCGTGCTCTTGACCGCGTTTTGGTATAAAGTGCGGTAATTTATCGTCATTAATATGTTTGTATGGGTCGATAGTGCCGCCAAACGGCAATGCTTTTGCTTTACGCTTGGCTTCCAGTTCCGCATTGCTATTCGCTTCCATTGCCAGCAGCTCAACGGTTTGGCGATTTTTCTGTAATACACTTTGTGCATGGGCTTTATGTTCAACACCGATAATTGCCCCTTCTTGGTTAAAACCGTTATCGTCCAACACTATCGGTTCAAGTGCTGTCCAATAAGTTTTACCCTCATCATCAAGGCGTTCCACTTGGGCATAGTCATCTCGCCACGGATTACGGCAAACATTAACCTTTTCTCCGGTGATGAATTCAGGAATGGTTTTGACGCTGTATACCCGACCTTTAAAGCGGAACGTTAAATCACTATTGATTAAACAGGCTTTTGGCTTGCTCAACGCCAATTCACGGCAAATCTCCACGCTAGGTGCTATGGTTAGTTGGTCGGATTTAATCCCTAACCAGACTTGATAGCGCGTGCGCTTGGTGCGTGAATGAATGGCAGTAGCGTTAAAATCACGCATCCATTCGTGGGCATAGTTATTCAGCATTTTTAAACCGGTGATATGCACAAAACGTAATCCGCCCTCAAAATAACGCTCTACCAAATCATTGCTTTTTTCAACCTGCCCCTTGGCACGCGGGTTGCCGCGTTCATTGATAATCAGTATTATCCCCAATCGTTCACACAAACTTTTAAATGCCGCTGAAATATTCGCTGAGCCGGGGTCGAGCATGATCATCTTTGGTACGCCGTGAAAAGGATCTTTCTCATGGCGTTGTTGCATGGCTTGAATAAAGGCATTGCACAGATTTTCGGTGGTTTCACCACCGTAAACATACTGCACATAAATCGTGGCAGAGGTGTGATCCGTCACGACATAGCGCCACACCCGCTGTTTTTCCACTTTTTTCACATTTCCCGGTTTATTCTTATTAAAGGCTTTTTCATCCATAATATTTAAACCGTTGCCCGCTTTACTTTCATTCAAGTAATACAGTACACACAGTGAGGCGTCGATTTGCCAGCAGTGGTTAGGGTGCAGGCTACGCAGGTTTACCACCGGTGCGGGGCGGTTTAGTTGTTTCGGGTGCAACTTGTAGTGATATAATGCGCGCGTAACCGTACTGGTAGATAACAACCGCACTTCGCCGGTTGTTTTGTCGATAAATTCCGCCTTAATTTTGCCGTTGGCGCGCAATATCTTCAGCGCCTGCTGCATACTGCTTAATTGTTTGCCGTTAGCTCTTGGTGTGGTCATTAAAAACGCGGAAATAATCTCTGCCTCAAACAGTGGCAGTGAAATATCGCCTGAGTCGGCACGACGTTTGCGCGTGGTGGTGTAACAAGTTTTGTTGATTTGTCGCATAATCGTGGCATGGCTGAGTCCGGTATCTGCTATCGCCTGTGCGATCACCTTGCCTTTTTCGCCGTGCTTGGCATTGTCCAGTGCGGTTTTGATTGCCATGATTTTCTCGTTTAAAATCGCCATCGGGTTTACCCTGTTTTGCTATATCAAAGCGTTATTCATCATCAAAATCGAACGTGGTTTCATCACCAGCTTTCGTACGATCTTCCGGTTTCACCAGCTCCTCAACCCATTTTGGTGCATAACCGGTGTAGTGTTCACTGTCTAGTCCGAATTCACCGCGCAATTGATTGATTGCCAGCTCGACCTGCGCCAAACAACCGATCATAAATTGTTTATGATCCATGCCGGTTTCTTCGCTGTGCGTCATCAACGCTTCAAACGCTAACCGCATTTGTCCACGTAATTGCGCTTCACAGCTGTAAGCGTGGATATTGACCTCATCGCGTAATGCCTCACCTTTTTTCTCCGGTGGCATGGTGTCAATCAGTTTGCTTTTTTTCGCCAATTCGGTGTCAAGCTGGTCAATGCGCTGATTCTTGTTTGCCAGCACTTTGCTTTGTGCCTCGTAATCGTCAGATTTACGTTTCAACCTGCTTTCCAACTCCGCTTTGGTTTTGGCGTGTTGGGCGGTGAGGTCTTCGATTTTTTCCAGTAGATCTTCTTTATCGGTGGCTTCGGAATAATCGGCTTCCACGATTTCAGTGCGTTCAGCTTCGGGCAGTTGGCGGAGTTTTCTTAAATCACGATAGCCAAGTCCTAAGCGTTGAGAGGTTTCAAGAAAGTCCTCACCAAGAATATTTAAATTTTGAATATCGAGATTCACCTTTTCATAACTCATTCCTAAATGTGAACAAAATTCTTGAAAGTTGGAACAGGTTACAGATTTTCCATTACTATCAATTAGTGCTAACCCTTTGTATTTCTTGGTTTCTTTGATTTCATTAAGTAGTTTTATTTCTGTAACCGTTACAAGTTTTTTAGTAAAACTACTCATTTTCAGCATTCCCAACATTTCATAAGCCTGTGCTTTATCTTGGGTCATCTGCTTTGCCGCTAACGCTTGTGCGGCTTGCTGCTCAGTTAAAGTTAAATCGGTCATTTTCGGTATCCTTAGCGGTAAAGTGCGGTATTAATGCGTTGTTTCACTTCTTCCGCACGCTGAATATTGAAGTCAATTTCTGCCAGATGTTTGGTCGCAATCTGTGCAAAAAGCGGCGTAAAGGCGTAATCATTGGTTTCCAGTTTGTGAACAAAGCCTTCATCGACCAACACCGCCAGCGCGCGACTGATATTGACCGCACTTTCGCCCGTCGCCTCGGCAAGTTCTTTGTTGCTCATGCCCAAATAAGAGCGGTGTTGCAGGGCTTTGATAATCCGCAGCGTGCGTTGTGCGGCGTTGACTTTGGCCTCGCTCATCATTTCACCTCGTCTATTTTCAAGCCACGACGCAGATAAGTCGGGGTGTTTAAATCGGGTTTGGGTTGAGCTTTACGTAAATACCAGAGGCAAAATTGGGTTAATAGTTTTTTCATAATTAACTCCTTAACTGGCTTTTTTTAAGCCGAGTTTGACCGCGATTTCGTGTCCAACACCACGACGGGCGCGAATAGAGCCGCTTAATACACGGTAAACATAGTTACGATCGTAACCATGTTCACTTGCCCAATCAGACAGGGTTTCCCCTCTATTTTCAAACTCTTGTTTGACTTGCTCCGGGGTTTTTGCGGTGGCTTGCATAGTGCATTTCTCCTTGTTGTGATATATTTAACTTGTGTTTTAGATGTGGTTATTATGGTACATAAAAACGTACCTGTAAAGTACTTTTTTATATTATTGAGGTTTTTTATGTCTATTGGATTGCGCCTAAAAGAAGAACGAGAAAAATTAGGATTAAATCAAACGCAACTAGGGGCGATTGGAGGTGTTCAAAAACAGTCGCAACTGAAATATGAAAATGAAGCAACATTTCCAAAAGCC
Organism: Testudinibacter crocodili; assembly: GCA_006228005.1. Classification (GTDB taxonomy): domain Bacteria; phylum Pseudomonadota; class Gammaproteobacteria; order Enterobacterales; family Pasteurellaceae; genus Chelonobacter. The sequence continues at coordinate 18,279 of VDHG01000047.1, read as the reverse complement.
GATTATCTGACGGAAATCGCCAAAATCGGCATTGATGTAGTGTATGTGCTGTTCGGTGTGCGTGCCGACACCGCCATTAGCGACGATGAAAAATTGTTACTGCACAAATTCCGCAACGCTGAACCGGCTGTGAGACGGTTTATGTTATATGGTGGTGGTGACAGCAAAGCTATCGGGCAAAATTTTGAAGGCGAAATAAAGGGTGGACAGTTTTCTTCTGGAACTGTTAATCATAATTATCACACCACACCGAAAACTGATAGTTCCATGAATATTCAAGGGGATGGGAATGTCCAAATTGGTGGCAAAATAAGGGGAAAATAATGGTTGAAGAAATGCATATTGACGGCAGTGACAATATTCAAGTCGGCGGAAACTATATGCCGATTGCACAGGTAGTGAATATTTACTTCAATAATAAGCCCTTTTGGGAAGACTATTCAGTGGCAGAGCTGAAACGGATTATAAAAAAATGCAAACAAAATCGCCGTAAAGTCTGGTTCAACAAATTCTCACGGATAAGCACTTGGGGCGTTTTAATTTTCAGCATTATTACGGTAATACTGCTGACTAACAACTTCACTCAAACTTTAAAAAACCTTAATAAGGCTGATTTCTATGGATTATATGTAGGCGTAGGCTTCTTGGCAATCACCACATTATTCTTAGCTATAGCAGCTAAAAGTGCAAGACGAGATCGTATTTTTACAGATCGTAATACATCCACCATTGAGTTGTGTGAACAAATCATCTACGAACGGCAATATTACTAAGGAGAATATTATGGCTTTAAAATTTCGTAAACGGGTTAAAATTGTACCAGGTGTTACGGTTAATCTGAGTAAAAGTGGTGTTAGCGGTACTTTTGGTGCAAAAGGAGCGTCAGTTAATGTCGGCAAGAAAGGGACTTATTTGAATACAGGCATACCAGGAACGGGGATCTATGATCGTCAACGATTGGATGGAAAATCAAATACCTCAACAGATAATAATATTTCTTATGTTTGCAATAATGAAGAGCCTAGCTATTCAATTTTACAACAGATAAGACGAGGCTATCGGGCTGCATTATTAGCCCCAGGGGAAAACTTAGAGGATCTTAGTGCGAAGGTAAAAGAGTTTTTGGGTTATATCGTAATGGGGCTGGTAGTGTGGCTTTTTTGGGCATTCTTTTTTTAGTAAAAGTCGTAAAGTAGGGTGATTGATGATGAATACGGTATTTTTAGAACGGTTGTGTGGGAATGATGTGTGAGATATTACATACAGATAATTTAACTAACCGTGTCAAACTATTTAAGGACTAAAAAAATATGTCAGCTATAATTATTCAAAATGAACAAGATGCTTATGATTTACTACGCAAGTTATATCATGAAGAAGTTGGTGATGTTTCACAGCTTAATTTAGAATTTTCCGGTTGGCCACAAATCAATGTTCGCTTGACCGGTGAAAATTACAAATCGACAATTACACCGTCCATTATGAAGGCTTTTTTAAAATTACAAGATGGACTGTATCAAGCGTATGCCGTTGCATTGTATGGGAAGAACAAACGGTTAAGTGACCAAGAAAAGCAGTCTTTAGAGCTGGTGATAAAGGTTGGAACCGGAAGTTCCAAATTTGATGATAATGAGAATATCAACTGGACTTCACTGTTTGGGAGATTAATTGATAAAATGCCAAGCAAATATTTATTAATTGCCTTATTGACCGGAATCATTATGTATTTTGGTGAAAGCTATCAGCATAATTATTATGAGAATTTAAAGCATGAGCGTGAAACACAAGTTAAATCTGAACATGAAAAAAATTTATTGGATGCGATGAAATTGCAATCTGAGTTATCGCGTGAAGCAATCAAAGAGAATACAGCATTAGTTAAACAAGTTTTGGATTTTTATCCTTTATTACAAGAGGTGGCGATTAAAGTTAATGAAACAAAAGAAGAGTTTCTTAAACAAGCAGCCAACACAGGAGCCGATAGCATAGAGCTGCAAGGAACGAAGTTAAGTGGTGAGCAGGCTAAAATTTTAGGAAATAAGCCGAGAACGATTAGCGAATTAGAACCGATTAAACTAGATGGAATGTATCGTATATTAACAGTGAATACCGAAGTTAAGAGTGGATTTAAAGTTAAAATTCGTAATGAAATTTCAGGAATCGAGCTTCTTGCAGAGGTTAAAGATACTACGTTTGATAGCAAGTTTAAGCAAGCCATTGAAAATGGTACATTTGAGAAGCGGCCGGTAGAATTAGTGATCAATGCGCAACAAAATAAAAAAACTGGCAGTATTTCAGAGGCCGTTATCAATAAAGCGGTATTGAGGGCAAAATAAAACGAAGTTGAATTTCCTAAACTAGTTTAAAATACAATCTGTTAAAAATTCGTTACCCTAACAACGCCTATCCATTGAGATAGGCGTTTTTGCAAGCAGGGGGAGCGATGGAAGCACAACAGGATTTATTTGCAGATGATCATACTGCCATCGGGCAGATGTTTGACCAGTTGGATCAGATTCCGCCTGCTGAGTTGGTGCACCGCTGGCCGCAGAGTTTGGCAGAACTGATCGATGTGTTGGCGTGTGAGCTGAAACGGCAGGGCGTGGAATCTGGTAAAGCTAGTCAGATGGCGGCAAAACAAGCCGGTGCGGTGGCGCATTATTTGGGTGGGCGTTCTACTTATATCCCGAATGGGTCATCGCTGAAAGAAGCCCTGCGTGATTATTTGATCTATGCGCAGTTTAACGGACGCAATGTGCCGGATCTGTGCCGTGAATTTGGGTTGAGCGAAAGCCATATTTATGGGATTATTAGGCAACAACGGGCGTTGATACGGCGGCGTTATCAACGGGATTTGTTTGATGATTAGCTTGTGTGAACCGCCACAAACCCACTAAAACTACCACTCTTTTAAACTCCTACTATGATAAATAGTAGGAGTTTTTTTATGGCATCTGTCGATGATTTTCAGCGATTTTTTGACCGTCTGATCAAGCACGAGGGCGGTTATGTGAATCACCCTTCTGACCCCGGCGGCGAAACCAACTGGGGTATCACTAAGCGTACCGCACTTGCCAACGGCTATGTTGGTTCTATGCGTGCGATGAGCCGCTTGCAAGCGCGCGAAATCTACCACAAAGCTTTTTGGCAGCGTTACCACTGCGATCAATACCCGCCTGCATTGGCGTTCCAACTGTTCGACGCCGCGGTAAATCACGGTTTCGGCAATGCCGCCAGAATGTTACAACGCGCAGTGGGTGTGGCCGATGACGGGATTATCGGTGCAATCACATTACAGCAAATCGCTGATCTGCCTGTTTCCGATATGTTGCTGCGTTTCAATGCCGAGCGGATTCGCTTCTACACCAGACTTTCAACATTCAATACTTTCGGGCGTGGTTGGGTGAATCGGGTTGCTGATAATCTTAACTATGCAGCTGATGATAATGAGGTGTGAGATGAAGTTATCTGATTTGATTACCAATGCGGACAACCGCTTATCTACCACAGGCACGATTCAGTTTTTGGGCTTTGTGGCGATGACCGCAGTGCTGGTGTATAGCGTGTATTTAGATCGTGCGTATGTGCCGGAGTTATTTAGCATTTTTGCACTATTTTGCGGTGGGTTAGTGGCGACAAAAGGCGCAGTAAGCGCGTTGCGCGAGCGAGGTAAAGCGGATGATTAATTGGCAATTGTTAACCTCTTTAGGCGGTTTTGTAATCGCCATTATCGGCTATTTAACCGCAAAAAGTGCGGTACAAAAACGCTTACTTTCTGAAAAAGAGCAAGAAATGCAACAAGTGCGGTCAGAAAAAGCCATGGTTAAAAAGGAATTGGATAATGCGGAGATTCGTAAACAAGTTGAGCAGAATACTGTGCGTCTTAATGTTGATGATGTGGATAGGCGGTTGCACGAGCGAGGGGAATTCCGTCGTGACGAGCGGTTGTAGTGCGTTCGGGTTGATTTATCCCCATCGGGCCGACACAGCAGAAACCAAGCGGCAAGTATTAAATCATAATCTGACCTATGAGCAGGTGTGTAAGGAAAAACAGCAGTGAGTGATGATGTTGATATTACGCAGGCGCGCGAGGAGCGAATGCAAGCGATTTTTTGGGCGCAGCATACGCCGGCACAGTTTGCCGAGATGATGAACCAAGCCCGATTTTGTTGTGATTGTGGCAAGTTGATACCAGCGCAACGTGTAAAAGCCGTGCCGCACTGTAGCCGATGCGTGGATTGTCAGGAGTTAGCGGAACAATGATGGAAGTGTTAGATGTGGTGCGTCAGCACTGGGCGATTATTTTTACGGCCGGCGGTTTGGTCGGCACGGCGGTCAAGCTGTCGATAGACAGCAAATATGTGCGACACGACGATTTGAAACAGTTGAAAAGTTCGGTGTATGACCACCGCGAGCGACTAAATACCCTTGAGCATACGGTAAACGGCTTGCCGACGGCAAATGATGTGGCGGAGTTGAAAATCCTGATGACCGAAATCAAGGGTGACACTCGCGCCTTGAGCAAAGAAGTGAGCGGGCTAAGTCATCAAGTGGGATTATTGATCGAAAAAGAGGTAAATAAAGAATGAAAGATATTTTAACCCAAGACCAACGACTTGTTATTTTGCGTACGCTAACCGAGATGGGATATAACGCCAACGAGTCCATTTTAGACGATTGTCTTGACCGCTACGGACACAAAATCAGCCGTGATTTAGTGCGTAACCATATGTTGTGGTTGGAAGAACAAGGTTTGATTGAGCTGGAGCGATTGGGTGGGGATTATTTTGTTGCCACGATTACCCAACGTGGGCTTGATGTGGCGAACGGGCAAGCCTTTGTAGCAGGGGTTAAACGCCCAAATCCACGTCGTTAAAACGGCATTTAAATGGAGTTTTAACAATGGAAAAAGCAACTCGCGGACGGGCTTCAAAAGTTGACTTGTTGCCGCCGACTATCAAAACTCAACTGGCGATGATGTTGCGTGACAAACAGTATTCGCAAGCGGAAATTTTAGCCGAAATCAATGAGTTGATTATGGACTGTGGCTTGAGTGAAGAAATGCAGCTCAGTCGCACAGGGTTGAACCGTTATGCCAGCCGAATGGAAAAAATGGCGGGCAAAATCCGCCACAGCCGCGAAATAGCGGAAATCTGGACGAAGCAACTGGGCGAACAACCCCAAACCGACATCGGCAAATTGCTGATGGAGTTTGTCAAAAATATGGCGTTTGAAACCTCGTTAGATATGAGTGAGGGCAAGCTGGAAGCCAGTCCCGAAGCGTTGGGGCAACTGTCGTTGGTGATCCACCGTATCGAACAGGCACAGACGATTTCGGAGAAACGAGAGCGTGAAATCCGCAAGGAGATCGCCCAGCAAGCCGCTGAAACCGCCGAGAAAGCGGTGGTGCAAGCAGGATTATCCAAAGATACTGTCGATAATATCAAATCACAAATTTTAGGACTTGTATAATGAACTTGCCTGCCTTTATTCCTTTTGAGCCAAATGAGCTGTTGCTGGGCTATCAAAAACGCTGGGTTGCTGACGGTAGTCAATTAAAAATCGCCGAGAAATCACGCCGTACGGGGCTTACTTGGGCGGAAGCCGCCGATGATGTATTGATTGCTAGCCAAGTCAAAAATGACGGTGGCTCAGACGTATTTTATATCGGTTCAAATAAAGAAATGGCGCGCGAATTTATCGACGCTTGTGCCATGTGGGCAAGTAAATTTAATCGTGCTGCCGGTGAGGTGCAAGAAGAGCTATTCGATAACGAAGACAAAGACATTCTGACTTACGTTATCTATTTTGCCAGTGGTTTTAAAATCAAAGCCTTGTCCAGCAATCCGAAGAATTTACGCGGTATGCAAGGGATTGTGTGCATTGATGAGGCAGCGTTTCACGACAAACTGGCGGAAGTGCTGAAAGCAGCGCTGGCGCTCACAATGTGGGGGGCAAAAGTGCGGTTGATTTCGACCCATAACGGCGTAGCGAACCTGTTTAATCAACTGATTCAAGACAGCCGTGCCGGACGCAAGCGCTACTCTGTTCACACAATCACCCTTGATGATGCCTGTAACGAGGGGCTATATCAGAGGATTTGTCAGGTCAGTAAGCAAGAATGGACAGCGGAAAAAGAAGCAAAATGGAAAGCGGATTTATTGCGTGATACCGCGACCGAAGAAGATGCTCTGGAAGAATATTACTGCGTGCCAAAACAATCGTCAGGGGCATATATTCCGCGCCCGCTGATTGAGCGCGCTGCCGATGAGGCGATGGTGAAATTGCAGTTTGAAGCGGATAAAAACTTTATGCACTGGAGCGAAGATGAGCGTGAATGTGCGGTCAAAGCGTGGATTGCCGAAAATCTGCAACCGCACTTGAATAAACTGAACCCTGATTGTCGTCACAGTTTCGGCGAAGATTTTGCCCGTAAGCAGGATTTGTCGGTGTTTGCCATTGCGCAGATTAACCCTGATACCTCACGCGAAATCGTGATTACCATTGAAATCCGCAACTGTACTTATAACCAACAACGCACCTTGATGTTGCACTGTTTGCAAGCATTGCCGCGTTTTATCGGCGCAGCGTTTGATGCGACAGGTAACGGTGGATTTTTAGCGGAGGCGGCGCACTTACGCTATGGCGACAGTATGATTGATGCGGTGATGTTAAACGATAATTGGTATCGCGAATGGATGCCGAAATACAAGGCGTTGTTTGAGGACGGTTACATCAAAATCCCAAAAGACGAGGACATTATCACCGACCACGGACATATCAAAGTCATCAACGGCGTGCCGAAAATTGACAAGGGGCGTGACGGCGATAAATCAGGACAGAAACGGCACGGAGACAGTGCGGTGGCGTATTGCATGGCGATTCGTGCCAGCTATATGGTGGGCGGTGAGATTGATTATATTCCGCTGCCGTCGAAACATGTTGCACTTGACGACGATGACGATTATCAAAACGAATGGGTTTACCATTAAGGATTAGTATGAGCAAAATTGTAGATATTCACGGCAATCCGTTTGATTTTGATGATGATTTGCAGACGGAAAACGAGAGTAAACTGGCGTGGATGACCTCACGTTATCAAGAGCACCCGAGCGTGGCGCTGTCACCGATGAAAGTGGCTCGACTGTTGCAGGAAGCGGAGCAAGGCAATATCGGCAGCCAGTCAGAATTGGCGGAAGATATGGAAGAAAAAGACGGGCATCTATTTTCGGAAATCGCCAAACGTCGCAATGCGATTCAAGAAGTGGATTGGCAAATTGTGCCGCCACGCAACGCCACAGCCGCTGAACAGCAAGATGCAGAAATGCTGGATGAAATTTTACGCGATGCAACGTGGTTGGATGACTGTATTTTTGACGCCACAGACGCGATTTTAAAGGGTTACTCATGCCAAGAAATTGAATGGGAGCCGAATCTGGTCAGCGGGTTGAAACTGATTAAAACCGTGCATTTCCGTGATTCGGCGTGGTTTATGACCCCGACGAACTATCGCAACATATTACGACTGCGTGACGGCTCCGTGGATGGCATTGACATGCAGCCGTTTGGTTGGATTAAACATATCGCTAAATCAAAAACCGGTTATTTGTCGCGAATCGGCTTGGTGCGGACGCTGGTCTGGCCCTATTTATACAAAAACTTTAGCACCCGTGATTTTGCTGAGTTTCTGGAAATTTACGGCTTGCCGTTGCGGTTGGGCAAATACCCCGACGGGGCAACCAAAGCGGAAAAAGACACCTTGCTCAAAGCGGTGATGGGGATTGGGCATAACGCCGGTGGTGTGATCCCGCGCGGCATGGAAATCGAATTTCAAAATGCTGCCAACGGCAATTCAGAGCCGTTTATGACGATGGTATCCTGGGCAGAAAAAACCATGAGCAAAGCCATTCTGGGCGGTACGCTGACCAGTCAAGCCGACGGCAAAACCTCAACCAATGCGTTAGGTTCGGTGCATAACGATGTGCGCAAAGAAATACGAAACGCCGATCTCAAACGGCTGCAAGCCACACTCAACCGTGATCTGATTTATCCGCTGTATGCGTTAAACGGCAAATCCTTTAACGACGTGCGCAGACTGCCACGGATTGAATTTAATATCGCTGAAAGTGCTGACACCAGTTCGTTTGCCGACGGTATCGGTAAACTGGTGGATATCGGCTTTAAAATCCCTGCGGCGTGGGCGCATGAGCAAGTGCAAATCCCTGTCGCCGATAAAAATGATGAAATCTTGGTGCGCCAAGCACAGGGATTCGGCTCGACAATGTTATCCGCTCAGACTGGGAAAAAAGATAAGTTGGCGATTTTAAGCGTGCAGCCTGATCCTGATGAGTTGCTAGATAAATTGGAACCAACGGCGGAAGAATATCAAGCGATTATTGATCCGATGTTAAAGCCGATTATCACCGCACTTGAACAGGAAGGTTATGAAGCGGCGCAGGAGAAAATTGCTGTATTGTATGCCGAGTTGGACGATAAAGGGCTTGAAGAAATGCTGACTCGTGCCATTTTTGTCAGTGATATGTTGGGGCGTTTGAATGTCAACATCTAAACCATCTGCTGATAAACAAGCCGCTGATTTGGATATGGGGTACCTGCTGCGCCTTGAGCCGAAACTTGCTGTGGATTATATGAAAGCCAAGGGCTACAACGTGACGTGGAACTGGCAGGAGCAGTTGGAAGCAGCGCACGCCCAAGCGTTTACGGTGGCGAAAGCAACCCGAATGGATGTGCTGTCAGAAATCCGCACCGCCGTTGAAGACGCCGTACAAAACGGCATATCCGAGCGAGATTTTATCAAGAACTTACAGCCAAAACTGGAACAAATGGGCTGGTGGGGAAAGCAAACGATTGTTGACAGCCACGGCAATGCGGAGATCGTGCAACTCGGTAGTCCACGCCGATTAAAAACCATTTTACGCACTAATCGGGCCACGGCGTACCATGCCGGACGTTACGCCGAACAGATGGCCAATAGTGATGAACAACCCTACTGGCAATATGTTGCCGTTGCCGACAGCCGCACTCGCCCGAGTCATCTTGCTTTGCACGGTAAGGTGTATCGATTTGATGATCCGATTTGGAACACGTTCTATCCGCCGAATGGCTGGGGATGTCGCTGTCGGGTACGTGGTTTGAGTGAATTTCGCTTGAAGAAAAACGGCTTAAGCGTGTCTAGTAGCGAGGGACAACTGGAAACCGAATGGGCGCGAGCCGGTGTGGATAAAGCCACTGGTGAAGAAACCCACGTTCAAATCACCAAAATCAGAACCGAAAACGGCACCATGAAAACCGGTGCCGGCTGGAATTACAATGTCGGCAAAGCGGCGTTCGGTACGGATGTATCGGTTATTCGCAAAGTGCAGTCAGTGCAAAGCCGTGAGTTGCGCCAGGAGACCATTCAGGCGATTAATAATAGTCCGATAAGGCACAAGGCGTTTGAGAATTGGGTGATGGCTAATTTGGGAAAACGAGGGGCGAGCCATGCGTTTATTGCTGCCGGTTTTGTTGATGAAAATATTGCTGAGAAAGTGGCGGAGCTGTCGGGTGGCGAAAAATATTCGGAGCGGATTTTGGTGATGACGGAAAAGAGCTTGGCACATGCCGACAGCCCGAAACATCATCAAAGTGGCGTTGGTTTATCAGAAAAAGAATATGCGAGTATTGCAGCTATTATTGGCGATCCAAATACCTTGGTAGTATGGGATAAATTACACAAAAATTTGATTTATTTTAGCCCTGATAAGTCGTTTCAGATCGTAGTTGATTCACCAGGCAAACTGAAAAAGACGAATGAAAAACTCGATGCCGTGATTAATGCGTATAAAGTCAACTTTGAAAGAGATGTTAAAAAAGCAATCGAGGGCGGTAATTATGTCATTATCAGAGGTGAGTAACGAGTGCTGTGGTGGGAGTTGAACCCACATACCCATCTGCCCTTTCGGGGTATGGCGACTTTACCGTTAAGCGTACACAGCACTAACGTATGAACAAAATATAACCATTTATGAAAAGAAAGTCAAATGCACCTAGAATTTAAATTCGATACATCGGAAATCCAGCGCAAATTCCGCAAACTCGCTGAGATGGGTAAAAGCGACAGGCTGACGCGCAAAATTGCCAATGTCCTACTCGAAGAGGCGGAAGATGCGTTTGATGCTGAACGCTCGCCCGAGGGTGAGAAATGGGCAGTGTTAAATCCCGATTATAAGAAGCGTCGGCACGAGAAAGGCTATACCGGCAAAATATTACAAGTCAGCGGTGATTTGGCGATGAGCTTGAATATCGACTACGGCGACAGCTTTGCCGTCATCGGTGCATCTGAACCACACGGACAGTATCATATGACCGGTACACAACATATGCCGGCACGTCCGTTTTTAGGTTTGGGTGAGACCGGAATCGAAGAAATTAAGCAAATCTTAAATAACGCCCTTAAAAACGCCGTAGAGGACTGATGGCGTTTTTCGGTAATTGTGTTCATCCAAAAAAATTTAAACGAATTTAAACGCCATTTAAACGCATTTAAACGCTATCCCGATAATCCGCTAAAACCGCTTGCTCCATTTTCACCGCTCTGCCGAATCCGCGGGGTGGCTTTTGTCTGAACCGCCACAAACCCACCTTTCCCTTTTTGTGTTGCATGCTAGCAACATGAAAAAACAAATCCCTTATGCGGTTTTGTCCGCTGAAATCAAAAACGATAACGGTTGGTATCAGTTACTGCCCGCCGGTGAATTTCGTGCTCGAGATGGTCGTCCGTTTGATGCGCCGTTTTGGTATCTGGACGGCGAGATTGCCGCCGACTTAATTGAGCAAGTGCGGTCAAGCGGTCAGGATGTGCTGATTGATTATGACCACCAAACCCTGCTGAAAGCCAAACAAGGCTTGGGTGAAGCGTTAGCCGCCGGGCGTTTTGGCGCAGACGAAATTGAGTGGCGTGACGATTCAGGGCTTTGGATTAAGCCGCGTTTAACGCCCAAAGCTCAACAACACGTCGCAGAGGGTGAATATCTCTTTTTAAGTGCGGTATTCCCGTATGACTCGAACGGTACACCGTTAGAGCTACGAATGGCGGCACTCACCAATGACCCCGGTATCACGGGTATGCAGTCTATCGCGACCCTTGCCGCTGAGTTTTTTTATAACCCACAAACTAAACCCCAAACCAAGGAGAAAGCAATGACTGAACAACTGCGACAGTTGCTCGCCAAACTCGGTGTAACGGTGGCGGAAAATGCAGAGCTGAGCGAAGAGCAAGGCGTAGCGGCATTGTCGGCACTGGATACGCTGATGAGCGAGAAAACCACTGCCGATGAGAAAGTAGCCACCTTATCCGCGCAAGCAGCAACGGTGGATTTAAGCAAGTACGTGCCAAAAGCGACCTATGACGCGACGGTGCAACAACTTGCGGTGCTGTCGGCACAAACGGCGGACAGCGAAATCGAATCCACAATCAGTAAAGCGCGCAATGACGGGCGTGTAATTGAGGCGGAAGTCGATTACTTGAAAGGCTTTGGCAAACAGCAAGGCGTGGCGGCTTTATCGGCAATGTTGGATGCGCGCCCACAGATTGCGGTGCTGTCGGCGAAACAAACGGATACCACCAAACCTGCCGACGGCGAAAAGTTGGCGGTGTTGAGTGCAGATGAGAAAACCGCAGCCAAATTGCTGGGCTTGTCGGAAGATGAATTTATTAAACAGAAGGAAGCGGAATAATGGCAAATGTAACCCCTGAAATTGTTAAGGCGATTTTTGTCGGCTTTGGCAAAAACTTTAAAGATGGTTTGGCGAAAGCACCAAGCCAATTTTCAAAAATTGCGACAGTAGTGCCGTCCTCAACCGCTGCGAACACTTACGCGTGGTTGGGGCAAATGCCCGGCTTGAAAGAGTGGATTGGCGATCGTGCGATTACCGCGATTCAAACTCACGGTTATTCGATTGCGAATAAAAAATGGGCAAGTGCGGTAGAAATTGCACGCACGGATATTGAAGACGATAACGTCGGTGTGTATTCGCCATTGATTGAAGAATTGGGACGCTCTGCCGCTGAATTGCCGGACGAGTTGGTGTTTGGTGCGCTGAAAGCCGGTTTCACTACCGAGTGTTACGACAAGCAGTATTTTTTTGATACTGACCACCCTGTCGGCGCAACGGTTGATGGCAAAACCCCGAAAAATGTCAGCAATATTACCGACGATAATACGTCTGTAGCGGAAGCGGATGCCTGGTACTTATTGGATTGTGGGCGCTCGCTAAAACCGATTATTTATCAAGAACGCAAATCCCCGACACCGGCATCGATTACTGACGTGAACGATGAAAAAGTGTTTATGAAAGACGTGTTTACTTACGGCGTTGACGCGCGATCAAACGTGGGTTACGGCTTCTGGCAGATGGCGCATGCGGTGAAAGGCAAACTGACCGCCGAAAACTTGTGGAAAGCAATTAGCGCAATGCGCGCGGTGCAGGGTGACGGCGGTAAACGCTTGGGTATCCGCCCGACGCATATCGTTGTGCCGCCATCGCTGGAAAAAGAAGCGGTGCAGCTGCTCGAGCGTGAATACCGCGTGGAAAACGGTGCAGCGGTGGATAACGAGTTCAAAGGGCGTTTAACGCTGATTGTGGCGGATTATCTGTAATCACTAAACAAAGTGCGGTTGTTTGACCGCGCTTTTACGCCAATTTAACGCATATTTTAGAGGTAAACATGTTATGGAAAAACGTTATCAAGTCGTTGTGCACAATCGTGCGCACAGTGGCTATCGCCGTGCGGGCTTTATTTTGGAAAGTGGTCAAAACCTGCTTATGGACGTTACGGATGCCCAAATCGCCGCATTTAAAGCTGATCCACGTTTGGTATTCGGCTCGCAAGACCCTATGCCGACCGAAACGATTGAAGCAGCTGAACAACGGTTGTTATCTGAAAACGGTGAAAATGACGGCACATTGTCGAGCGTGGACGATGGGTTGTTACCTGCCGATTTGGATCTGACTGTCGAGCAGATCAAAGAAAAACTGACCGCACTTGGGATTAAATTCAGTGCAAAAGCGAAAAAGCCTGAGTTAGTCGAATTGTTAGCGCAAGCGGCGGAAAGCGGACAAGGCGGTGAGTGATGAGGTATGCCACGCAAGCCGATTTAATCAAACGGTATGGTCGACACGTTATTCAGACCATCTCTGATGATGAAAACAGCGGTGAATTGGACGAAACGCAAGTAGAAGCCGCATTAACTGACGCTTCAAACACGATTGATGTGTATATCGGCGGACGCTATACCCTGCCGTTGTCGTCTGCACCGGTAGTGTTAAATCTGCATGCTTGCCATTTGGCGCGCTATTTTCTGGAGAAAAATTACGCGACCGAACAAGCTCGCAAGGATTATGAAGACAGTATTCGTTTTCTGGAGCAAGTCGCCGCCGGTAAAATTTCACTCGGATTAGCCGCCGACAATACCACAGTGGAAAGTGACAACACGGCGATTATTCAGTCCGCCGGTTCAGTCTGGGCTCGTGAAAAATCCAAAGGTTTTATATGAGTATTATCGCTGAAACCTCAACCGCACTTTTGGTACGCATTAAGACGTTATGCGGCAATACACTGAGAGAAGTGACCGAACACCCCGGTCAATGGGATGACGGCTCGGTCAAGCGTTTAGTCCGCAATCCGCCAGCGGTGTATGTCGCTTGGTTGGGGCAACTGCCAAGCAATCGCCCGAATGAGGTGATTGCGCGCTGGGGGGTGTTTGTGGTTGCCAATGTGCTGAACGGCAAACGTCAAGGACAAGTCGGGATTTATCAGATTGTCGAGCAGCTTACCGCAGGCATTGACGGCGAGCGGATTGCACCCAGTGGGCTATTTAGTTTGCAGTCAGTACAAAATCTGTGGTCGGACACCCAAAGTGGTATGGGGGTGGCGGTGTATGCGATGTATTTCAACGCGCAACAACCTGTTCCCGATGTTATCAGTGAAGCCGATATTGATGACTTTATCACCTATCACCATCAATTTAATCAATCACAGACAGAAACCGTGATTGATGACAAAACCCAATTAACCGTCATTTTACCAAAAAAAGGAGATCCAAATGATGAAAATTAAACCCAAGAGCGGTTTGATTATCCGTGACCCGGACACGCTGGAGATGTTGGCAGCAAAGGGCGAAGATAAACCACGCAGCAGTTACTGGCTAAAACGCTTGAAAGATGGCGATGTTGAGTTGGTCGAAACAAACCAAACGACTGCCAGTAAAGAGAATACAACCAAAGAGAAAGGGGCTGAATAATGGCGATTTCATATAACCAAATTCCGAACAATATCCGTGTGCCGTTGGCGTACATTGAATTTGACAACACTAAGGCGGTTTCCAGTACGCCACAGATGTTGCAAAAGATTTTAATGATCGGACAAAAGCTGGCAACCGGCACAGCAACCACCGGAAGTGCAGTGCGTGTTTCCAGCTACGCACAGGCAAAAGTGCTGTTTGGGCGCGGTTCGCAACTGGCGAAAATGGTAAACGTGTTCCGCAAGCACAATGATTATTCCGATTTGTGGGTGCTGCCGCTTGATGATAAAACCGGCAGTGCTGCCGCTACAGGTAAAATTAAACTGGTCGGTAAAGCGACGCAAGCCGGGGCGTTAAGCGTGATGGTTGCCGGGGTGAATTATAAATTTGCGGTGGCGGTGAATGATACCGCGGCCGTACTTGCCACCAAGTTAGCCGCGGCGATTAATGCTGACGGTGATAACGTAGTCAACGCAACGGTCACGACCGATACGGTAGCAGTAACGGCCCGTTTTAAAGGTGAGTGCGGTAACGATATTGATATTCGCACCAATTATTACAGTGGTGAATCTTATCCAGTCGGCATTGCCGCCGAAATCACTGCAATGGCAGGCGGTGCGGTTAATCCCGATATGGCGACGGCTATCACCGGTTTTGGGGCGGAATGGTGGAACTATATTATCAATCCGTTCACCGATACCGAAAGTTTAAATTTATTGCGCACTGAATTAGTCAATCGCTGGGGACCGTTGAAACAGATTGACGGCACCTGCTTTATGGCAAAGCGCGGTACGCACGGCACAGTGACCACCTTCACGGAGCAACGCAATGATTATTTGATGTCCACCCTTGCCACCAATATCACACCCGAACCGGCGTATGAATGGGCGGCGGCAGTGGGGGCGGTCGCCTCGTATTATCTGGCAATTGATCCGGCTCGCCCGCTACAAACGCTGGTATTGAATATGTTACCGCCGGCGATGTCCGATCGTTGGGATTTACCTGATCGCAATACCTTGCTGTTTAGCGGTGCGTCAACTTACACCGTTAATGATAATTCACAGCCACAAATCGAAGCCTTGATTACGATGTATCGTAAAAATAGCCTTGGTGATAACGACCCAAGTTATCTCTATGTAGAAACCATTGCGACATTGAGTTATATCCGTTATGCGATTCGCACGCGAATTTCGCAAAAATACCCACGGCACAAACTCGCCGATGACGGCATTCGGGTATCACCGGGACAAGCGATTGTGACCCCGAAAGTGATTAAGAGTGAATTGCTGGCGTTATTCACTGAGTTGGAATTTGCCGGTTTAGTCGAAGACTATGAAAACTTTGAAAAATCGCTGTTGGTGGAGCGTGACCAAAACGATCGTAATCGCCTGAATGTGTTGAGCAATGAAAATTTAGTCAATCAGTTCCGCATTTATGCCCATGCGGTGCAGTTTATTTTGTAATCAAGGAGTTAAAGAATGAGTAAATATCAAGGCACGGCTTATATCCGCGTTAACGGCGCGGAATTTCCGACGGCTGATGATGCCACACTGGACATCGGCGGCTACACGCGTGAAACGGTGAAAGGCTCACGTGTATATGGCTATCAAGAAACTGCCACCGAAGCCACCGTCGATTGTAAGATCTATAACACCGACGGCATCGATGTGATGACGATTAAAAGCTGGACAGACGCGACTGTCGAATTTGCCACCGATATCGGGCAGACCTATCTGCTTGCCGGGGCGTGGGTAGTAGACGCGGTGACGCTGTCCAGTAAAGGCGAAATCAGCGTGAAATTTGCCGCGAAAGAGTGCCGTCGGGCGTGAGGAGTGAATGATGGAATTGGTGTTAAAACACGGCTTGAAATACGGTGATGAGCTACAAACCGCCGTCACCCTGAAAGAGCTGACCACGGGCGATTTGCTTGAAGCACAGTTATCGGCAGAAAAACTGGTATTTGACGGCAACGGTAATCCGTCACTGGTCAACAGCCCTGCACTGTTTGGTTATGAGTTGTTACGTCGTCAAATCGGCAAAATCGGCGTGTTAAACGGCCCGATTTCGTTGGCGCAGCTGAAACAACTGCACCCTGAAGATATTGATATGATCAATATCTATTTAGAAACGATGGAAAGTGCCAAAGCGCAGCGAGTGCTTGAGCGGGGGCGACTGGATGCGACAGGCGGAGAGGCTTGAGAAAACCTGCCTGTTGCTGGCAAAATATTATCAATGCAGTCCACAGTGGCTGCTTTCTCAAGGTGTGTTTAACCTGCCTCGTTATATTAACTACATCAAATCGGATTAATCAGTATGGCAAATAATTCCACGTCTTTTTATGTCAACCTTGGAGGCAACCTGCAAGCCAACGCCGCTCGCAATGCCAAAAGCATGGAGCAGATGGCAAACCGTTCCGCCAAGGCAATGACCAAAATCGAACGCAGTGCTTATTTGGCGACAAAAGGCGTGATGGGTTTATCGCGTGGAATTAATACTGTCGGAAACTGGGCAGTTGCCGGTATGGTCGGTGGTGCGACACTGGCTTCACGCTCATTGATTAAAACGGCAGCTGAATTTGAAATGGCGGCTATCCGAATGAAACAGAATTTCGGTGCTGACGGTGATAAGGTGTTTAAGTGGGTCACAGAGTTCGCCACCAAAACACCCATGCAGTTTATGGACGTGCAGAATGCGGCGTTGAGTTTGAAAACCGCCGGCATTGATCCGATGAACGGTTCATTGCAATCGCTGGTTGATTTCAATGCCAAGTTAGGTGGCAACACCGAAAATCTGAACGGAATGATTTCAACGATTTCAAAAGCCTATTTAAAGGGGAAATTGACTGGTGAGGAACTTCAATCGCTGCAAGAAAAGAAAGTGCCTGTGTTGGATTTATTAGTGGAGGCAAGCAACGGAAAATATACCAAGGCTCAAATTGCTGATGCGATTACGAAAGGGCAAATTCGTGTGAATTGGCTGGATGCTTTGGTTAAGCAGATGGGGTTAAGCTCCCAGGGTGCTGCCGAAGCGCAAATGAAAACCTGGGACGGAATGATGTCGAATATCGGTGACAATATCACCGCCATGCAAGCCAAGTTGATGGAAAAAGGGATTTTTGACGCGCTAAAAAATGAGGTTGGTAGCCTGCTCGCTTGGTTGAATGAAAAAATGGAGAATGGTGAATTTGATGCATTTGCCCAGAAAATCAGTGACACCTTGCTTGCCGCCATCAAAGCACTGAAAGAGTACGGCGAAGACCTGAAGCCGATTTTAAAAAGCGTAGGGGATGCCGTCGGCTGGATTGCAGAAAAAGCCGGAGGTTATGGCAATCTGGCCAAATTTATGGGCTATCTGTATTTAGGGAATAAGGTACTGCGCTGGGGAGCCGGTGGCATTGGTTATCTCGGGGGATTGTTTTCAAAAATTAAAGGTGGTGGCGGTATTGTTGGCAATGCCCTCGGTGGCGTAGTAGGTGGCGTGACGCCTGTTTATGTGACTAATTTGGGTGCGCTCGGTGGTATGGGGGTTGGTGTTGAAAAAGCAGCTGAAAAAATCGCGAAAACTACCGCAGCTACTACTGCGGCTACCTTTGGCAAACGTGCGTTCAGTGTGGTGAAAAATGCGACTGTGCCGTTATTTACGCTAGCCGGGCTGTATATCGCCGGGCAGCACCGGGCAACTGGTTTAGCCATTGAAGAAGCAAAAAAGGAAGAACGGGCGCCAACGGAAGAGCAATTTTATCGACATCTTGCCAATCAATCGCCACCCTCAACAGATTTTTGGGTGGGTTATCCTATACCTAAAGTGGATCCGGCGCAAAAAGCCAGGGTGGAGCAAATGAATGCCGGGCAAGCGATTGTTTACGGTGCGCTTGATCGTCAGCTCGATAATGAGGTGGCAGCAAGGCGGCTTGAGTTTGGCACTTATACCGAGGAGGAATACCAGCAACGGGTATCCAAAAATAATAAAACTACCC
>VDHG01000046.1 GCA_006228005.1 Testudinibacter crocodili | reverse complement strand
CATTTTGTCTACTATACCGTTTAATCCGTATAGATAAAAGCCGCCTGGTGATGACCAAGCGGCTTTTTGGCATTAATCAATTGAAAGATATTGTAGCGGAAGTTTACATAAGGTTGCCAGCAGCTGTTTTGCCATCACTTTTTGGCTGATTTCGGCTTTTTTCTCGATCAGAACCGCTCTTTTAATATTTTGTAATTCAAATCCGCTAAGGATTAAGTGATTGATAGCGACTTGTAGTGCCGGTAGGCTTGGATTGAAAGCCGCATTTTCTGCATAGCTGCCGATGAAATAGAAGTTGTCTTCAGTTTCCAATGCAACACCAGCGTAGGCTCCACTGTAAGGTGCATGGCTGATGTTGATACCTTCAAGTGCGGTATCGATCAATAAATCTTCGGTGTTAAGTAGGCTGAAGCCGTGATGGCGTGGAGTCAGCAGTAATTCATTGATATTGAGATCTTTAGGTCCGAAACTATTCGGTAGATACTCACTCAGGCGTTGATTCTGGCGCTGTGGCAGGTTGATGATTAGTCCTTCTGCAGTATTGAGCTCATTCATAAATTGGCGACAGTGACCACAAGGGGCGTAATTGACCGAAATCTCTTCAAGTGCGGTTTCACCCTGCATCCACGCATGGGCAATTGCACTTTGTTCGGCATGGACGGTCTGTTGCATACTGGTATCGATAAACTCCATATTGGCGCCAAAGTAGAAATTTCCACTGCTACCAATAGCAACTGCACCAACATAAAAATGTGAAATCGGTGCGAGAGAGTAAGCGGCAGCGATCGGTAGCAGCGCAATCGAAAGCTCCCTTGCCGTCAAATCGAATTTATGACAAAGGTGCTGCACCGTAAAGTGTGGTAAACGTCCGATAAAACGTTGTTCGGTCAAAATGGTCAACATGGTTTGTGCCAAGTCTTGATTGGTTAATTTGGCACAGGCTGACCGCACTTGGGCTGAAATATGTGAGTTGGAACGATAGTGGTTAGGCATGAAAAAATCCTCCGTAGTAACACGCCGTTGATGTTTTATCTTATGCTATAACGTAAAAAAGATCTTCTAAAGAAGACCTTTTTTGTGAGATTAATCAAGTAATTGTTATTTTGCTGCTTTAAACTGCTGAAAATAGTTTTCATACACGGCGGAAACATCACCGACATCGTCTTGCCAAATACTGTTTTTCATCACTTCCAACGGTGGATACAACTGGCTGTCTTCCACAATTTCTTTTGGCAGTTTTTTTCGTGCCAGTAGATTTGGGGTCGGATAACCGACTTCTAATGCCACTTTTTCGGCAACCGGGGCGCTGATCAGATAGTTAATCAGCTTGTGGGCAGCTTCCGGATTTTTGCTGGTCGCAGGAATCGCCAATGTGTCCATCCAGAAAATCGCGCCTTCTTTTGGCCAGCTAATATTGATCGGCATGCCTTCTTTGCGTGCAATAAACGCTGAGCCGTTCCACAACATGCCCGCATTGACCTCACCGGCGATAAACGAGTTGGCAGGATTGTCCGAATTGAAGGTCAGTACATTCGGGCGTAGGGTCAGTAGTTTATCATAAGCTTTTTTGATTAATTCTGGATTAGTGGTGTTTGGATCTTCGCCCATGGTGACTAAGGTCATATGAAACAGTTCACGGGCATCATCGGTCAGTTGCAGTTTGTCTTTAAATTCCGCTTTCCATAAATCATTCCAAGAGTTAAACGTACCGGCAGGATAAACATCGCTGTTGTAAGCAATCGCGGTGGCGCCGAAGATTTGTGGCACAGAGTATTGATTGCCCGGATCATAAGGTTTATCCAGCATTTCCGGATCCAGCTCTTGCAGCGACGGCAGCTTGCTGTGATCCAACGGCATCAACATGCCTTCTTTGCGCATTTTCGAGACAAAATAGTTGGACGGTGCGATCACATCGTAGCCACCACTCTCCCCCATGGTTTTCATTTTAGCATACATGGTTTCGTTGGACTCAAAGCTGGAAAAAATCACTTTGATCCCGGTTTCTGCGGTGAAATCTTCCAGTAGTCCGGGCGGAATATACTCAGCCCAGTCATAGAGATAGATCACTTCATCTTTGGCGTTTGCTGCGGTTTGCACGGCTAAGCCAAGAATGCCGACGGTAAAGACTGCGCTTAGTTTTTTCATCGTAAAATACTCCGAAGAAGAGAAATAGAGAAGATAAATAACAGCAAGAAATACCCGCACTTTTGTCATGCGGGTAACCCAATACTACTTGTTTTTGCGTCCGATAAACAGGCTTAAGGTGACCAAGAATAACGAGAGCAAGATCATAATGGTCGCTAAGGCATTGACTTCTGGAGTGACGCCGGTTTTTACCATTGAGAAAATCTTCAGCGGCAGTACTTCATAGCTTACGCCGGTCACAAATGACGACACCACCACATCATCCAGCGAAATAGTGAAGCTGAGCAGCCAACCGGAAACAATTGCCGGCAGTGCCAATGGCAGAATGATTTTGCCGAGAATCGTCAATTCACCAGCGCCCAAATCTTTGGCGGCTTCCAACATTTTGACATCAAACCCTTTCAGACGTGACAGAATGGTGACCACCACATACGGCAGGCAGAACGTGATATGAGCCAATAATAAAGACGCAAAGCCCAACTTGATGCTAAACAGCATAAATAGCGCCAACAGTGAAACCGCCATCACAATATCCGGTGACATCATCACAATAAACAGCATGCCGCCGACGAATTTTTTGCCGCGAAAGGCATAACGATAAAGCGCTATCGCGGTCAAGCCGCCGATAATGGTGGCTAAAGTGGCTGCAAAAAATGCGATCGTCACCGAGTGAATTGCGGCTTGAATCAAGGTGTCATTGTTGAACAGGCGTTCGTACCAGCTCCAGCTAAAGCCTTTCCAACTTAAGCCGTAGCGGTCGGCATTGAACGAGTTGACGATCAGGATAATAATCGGTATATACAAATAGGCATATACCACAAACATGAAACCACTGCGTAGTAAACGACCCATTATTCCAACTCCGGTTTTTTATTCAACAACTTACCTGCACGGTAGTAAATATACAATAACAGTGCCATCAACAGGGTCAGCCCGATGCTGATTGCCGAGCCGAACGGCCAGTTGCGTGAGACCAAAAATTCGCTCTTAATCACATTGCCGACCAACAATACTTTAGCACCGCCCAACAGATCAGCCACATAGAACATGCCCATAGCTGGCAGCAGTACCAACAGGCAGCCAGCGATAATGCCCGGCATTGTCAACGGTAGAATAATCCGTACAAAACGCTGTACGGTGCCAGCACCCAAATCTTTGGCGGCTTCCAGCAAACGTCCGTCCAATTTTTCAATCGCAGAGTAGAGTGGCAGAATCATAAACGGCAGTAGGATATATACCAAACCGATGATTACCGCGACTTCGGTATTGATGATCCGAATCGGTGAATCGATAATGCCTAGCGACATTAGGGTGTTATTCAACACACCACGCACGCCAAGAAAAATTTTCATGCCGTAAATTCGGATCAAGGAGTTGGTCCAGAACGGCAAAATCACCATAAACAGCAGGATAGGGCGGTATTTGCTCGGCAGTTTGGCAATCATAAACGCAAACGGATAGCCGATCAGCAGACAGATGATTGTCGCCAAACCCGACATATACAGCGAGTTCCACATCACTTGTGCATACAGCGGATCAAACAGGCGTTTGTAGCTGTCGAGTGAAAAAGTGAAATCGATTAGATTGCTGGTGTCACGGGTGAGAAAACTCGTTCCTAATACCAGTATATTCGGTACCAGCACAAAGAAAATCAACCAGCCAAAAATAATGGCAACGGTGATATTCTGAAACTTATGCGTTGTTATCTTCATCTTGCAACACCACTTCCCAGCTTTCAACCCAAGTAATCGCCACTTTTTGATTCAGTGAGTGATCCACATCCGGATCATCTTCGTTAAAGAATTCGCTGATCAACACCATTTTGCCGCTTTCCAGTTCAATTGTGGATTCCAGCGTCATGCCTTTGTAGTTGCGTTCGCGCACATAACCGACAATGCCGTTGACTTTCTCGGTTTCGTTGACTTCTTCCAGACGTAAATCTTCTGGGCGCAGCAACACTTTCAGTTGGCTGCCGGCGGAAACAGATTGTGTCGCGAAAATATCGCAGATTCGCCCTTCAACATTAGCTTTCAGCCGTTTTTCATCCAGACGCTCGATCACGGTGGCATCAAAAATATTGATTTCACCGATAAATTGTGCCACAAACAAATTGTTCGGCTCTTCGTAAATTTCGCGTGGCGTACCGTCTTGTTGTAATTTGCCGGCACGCAACACGATAATCCGATCCGACATACTCAAGGCTTCTTCTTGGTCGTGGGTCACAAAAATAAAGGTGATGCCCAGTTGGCGTTGCAGCGCTTTCAGCTCATTTTGCATCTGTTTACGCAGATTGTAATCCAGCGCCGATAACGACTCGTCCAACAGCAATACTTTGGGTTTATTGACTACCGCTCTGGCAATCGCAACTCGTTGCTGCTGTCCACCGGAAAGTTGCGCCGGTTTGCGATCGGCAAATTCTTCAAGCTGCACCATGCGCAGTGCTTCCAACACGCGTGGTTTGATGTCATGGCTAGGCACTTTCTGCATTTTTAGCCCGAACGCCACATTTTCAAAAATGCTCAAATGCGGAAACAGCGCATAACTTTGGAAAACGGTATTGACCGGACGCTGTTCTGCCGGAACTTGACTAATGTCTTGTCCGTCCAGAATAATTTGTCCGCCGTTCAGTTCCTCAAAACCGGCAATCAGGCGCAGAATTGTGGTTTTTCCACAACCGGAAGGCCCTAAAATGGTAATAAATTCGCCATGATTGATGGATAAATCAAAATCGTTAATGATGGCTTTGCCGTCATATTCCTTACGGATTGAACGCAGCTCAATCACCGGTTTGGTTTTAACAACGTTTTCCACTGTCTTTGTTTTCCTCCTAAATAACCGCGTTATCGCGATTATCAACAATAGTCTCTGAATAAAGGGATAAATCGGCGCTAAGAATACCACAGTTGATTTCTAGATTAAAAAGAGAAATTGCGTGAATGGCTCAAAAAACCGCACTTTACTGAGCAGAATGGAAAGCTGGGATAGCGTGTACAATTAAAGCAAGCACTGAGCGGAATTTAGTACTGAATAAAATCGAATGTTGTGATAGAATCCGCGATCGAATTTAACAACATGGTTTTATCCAATTTCACAAGGTAGCATATGAAAATTTTACAAGGTGTCGTGGCTGCGCCAGAAGCTAAAGTCGCGGTGGTTATCGCCCGTTTTAATAGTTTTATCAATGAAAGTTTGCGTGAGGGGGCAGTCGACGCATTAAAACGTATCGGACAAGTCAAAGACGAAAATATCACCTTGGTATACGCGCCGGGCGCCTATGAGCTGCCATTAGTCGCACGTCGTTTAGCTGACAGCAAAAAATACGATGCGATTGTGGCGCTAGGTACGGTCATCCGTGGCGGCACGGCGCATTTTGAATATGTTGCCGGAGAAGCCAGCAGTGGTTTGGGGCAAGTGGCAATGCAGGCAGAAATTCCAGTGGCGTTTGGTGTATTGACCACGGAAAATATCGAACAAGCGATTGAAAGAGCGGGCACAAAAGCCGGTAATAAAGGCGCTGAATCGGCACTAGTCGCCTTGGAAATGATCAATTTGCTGAATGCGATTGATAACGCCTAACGGAGGGTATAATGAGTAAAGTATCACCACGCCGTCGTGCCAGAGAGTGTGCGGTGCAAGGGCTGTATTCTTGGTTTATTTCTAAAAATGAGATTGCCGAAGTGGAACTGTCTTTCATCACAGATCAAGATATGAAAGGGGTTGATATGCCGTATTTCCGCAAGTTATTAAGCCAAAGTGCCGAGCATAGCGACGATTTGCAACAGACACTGGAACCGCACTTGGACAGAGCCTTCGGCGAATTGGATCCGATTGAACGAGCGGTTTTGGTGATGGCGGCGTACGAATTGAAATATCAAGCGGATGTGCCGTACAAAGTCGTGATTAATGAAGCGATTGAAGTGGCGAAAGTATTTGGTGCAGAAGAGAGCCATAAATATATTAACGGGGTGTTGGATAAACTGGCACCGGCGCTTGGACGAAAATAAGCTAGATTCAACATTTAACATCACAACGTGCGGTCAGGAGAGTAAATGGTGCGGCAAAATAGCGAGTTTAGTATTATTCGTCAGTATTTTAATGCGTCCACCCGAACACCGCGCAAGGACGTTGCATTAGCCATTGGCGACGACTGCGCTATCACCGAGATTAAGGCCAACCAACGCTTGGCGATCACCACGGATACCTTAGTCGAAGGTATTCATTTTTTCAGTGACATCGATCCTGCCGATCTGGCGTATAAAGCCGTTGCCGTTAATCTCAGCGATTTGGCGGCAATGGGTGCCGAGCCGGCATGGATTTCGCTTGCCTTAACACTGCCGAAGGTGGATCACCACTGGTTGGCAACATTCAGCCGCCGCTTTTTTGAAATTTTAGATCACTATAATGTCGATTTGATTGGCGGCGACACCACTAAAGGCCCGCTTTCGATTTCGATTACCGCTCATGGTTTGCTGCCGCGAGATAAGGCATTGTGCCGTCACGGCGCAGAAAAAGGTGATTGGATTTACGTTACCGGCAGTTTGGGTGACAGTGCGGCAGGTTTAGCTTTACTGCAGCAAAAACGAGGGCAAAACAGCGATACCGCACTTAGCCAAGCTGAAACCTATCTCATCGAACGCCATTTGCGTCCGGTGCCAAGAGTGCTGTTCGGACAAAGCATTGCGCCTTATGCCAGTGCAGCGATTGATATTTCCGATGGTTTGTTGGCAGATTTATCACATATTTTACAACGAAGTGCGGTCAGCGCCAGCCTGAAACTGGACAAACTGCCGTTGTCGCCACAGTTGATTGCGGTTTTTGGTGCCGAAAAAGCAGAGCAATTTGCGTTGGCTGGTGGTGAGGATTATGAGTTGTGTTTTACTGTAGCAGATAAAAACTGCGCGAAACTAGAACGAGAATTAACTCATATCGGGGTCGATTACACCTGTATCGGACAGATTCGCAGCCAAAATACTAATCAAATGATTCGTTTAAAACGCGGTACTGAGAAAGTGACGCCGCCAGATTTTCAAGGCTTTGAGCATTTCTAAATCTGAATAGAAAAGGATGGCAGCCAATGAACGATAAAATAGATGATAAAAAAAGTGCCTTAAGTCAGTTGAATATTCGTAATCCGGTGCATTTTTTGGCGCTCGGCTTTGGTTCGGGGCTGTTGTCGCCAGCGCCGGGTACTTGGGGAACTCTGGCAGGCTGGCTGCTGGGCATCGGTTTACTGCAGTTTGTATCGCCACTTTTCTTATTGTTGCTGGCGGTGCCGGGTTTTGTGCTTGGCATTTATTTGTGTGAAAAAACGGCACACGATATGGGCGTGCACGATCACGGTGCGATTGTGTGGGATGAGATTATTGCGATCTGGCTGGTGCTGGCGTTTGTACCGCAGCAGAATTGGCTGTGGTATTGCTTAGCATTTGTGCTGTTTCGCTTTTTTGATATTGTGAAGCCATATCCGATCAAATATTTTGATAAAAATGTCGAGAACGGTTTCGGCATTATGCTTGATGATTTACTGGCGGCGGTTTATACCGCACTTTGCTTGTTATTGTTATTTACCTTAGGCGGATTGTAGA
The DNA here is from genome assembly GCA_006228005.1 of Testudinibacter crocodili. GTDB lineage: Bacteria > Pseudomonadota > Gammaproteobacteria > Enterobacterales > Pasteurellaceae > Chelonobacter. Next base: position 28,879 of record VDHG01000046.1, on the reverse strand, counting down.
GTCGATTAGCCATGTTTGCTTTAGTGATTAAACTGTTTTTTGTGCATTTGTTTGCGTTGGTTAGCCCCGGCCCTGATTTCTTTTTTGTAGCGCGCAAAGCGATCAGTGAAAATCAGCGTAGTGCGGTGTTGGGCGTAGTTGGCATTATCCTAGGCTTAGTGGTTTGGCTGAGTGCAAGCCTGCTCGGATTAGCGTTACTTTTCAAATTGTATCCCCCGATTGAAAGTGCGGTATTGCTGTTGGGCGGTGCTTATCTTAGCTATCTCGGCAGCCTGATGCTGCGAGTGAAACGCAATATCAGTCTGGCGCAGATCAGTGTGCAACGTGCGGTCAATCCAGTCTCCGATTGGGCGAACATTCGGCAAGGCTTGTTGGTCAATCTGGCCAATGCTAAAGCGATTATCTATTTCAGCGGTATTTTTTCTTTATTAGTCGGCAGTTTAACCGATTATTGGCAAATCGCTTTTATTGCAGTGATGATTCTGCTGGAAAGTTTTATCTACTTTTATCTTATCGCCCACCTTTTTTCCCGCCCAGGCGTGAAATCATTTTATCTAAATTATAGTCGTTATATTGATAATCTGTCGGGGCTGGTGTTTATCGGCTTCGGATTATTTTTGATCGCCAGCGCGATTCAGTTGATGGTGTAAGCGCGCTATTCATTTTAAGCTTAAGCGGTTATAAAAAATAACGGTTATAAAAAAGAAAACCCGATATTCAATGAATAAATATCGGGGGAGGTCTTACAATAAGTAAAATGTAAAAAGACAACTGCATTTGCAGTGCACTAGCATAAATTAAGACTAAAGATAGGTCGAAAAGTTCATAAAAATCTCAATATTTTTTATTTTTATTATCCAGCCGTGATTATTGCTGCCAACATGCACTAATTTGTTGCTCAATACCGGCAGCGTCGAGCTGCAATTCTGTTAAAACTTCTGCTTGTTCACCTTGGGCAATGAAATGATCGGGGAAACCCAATTGTAGCAGTGGCGGAATGGTGATTCTTTGCTGTAATGCCAAGTGGTTTAACGTTTCGGCAACCGCACTTCCGGCACCGCCTTCAATCGCATTGTCTTCTAAGCTGACTAACAGGCTGTGCTGTTGCGCTGCTTCGGCAATGCAAGCCTGATCTAACGGTTTAACAAAGCGCATATCGATCACGCTGGCGTTCAATTTCTCTGCGGCGGCTAGCGCTTGTGGCAACAAGGTACCGAAATTTAAAATCGCAATATTTTTGCCGTCACGGACTTTGTTGGCTTTGCCGATTGGCAAGCCATTTAGAGGTTGCAGCTCACAGCCAATGCCAGCTCCTCGTGGATAACGCACTGCCGCAGGCGCATTCAAGTGATAGCCGGTGTACAGCATTTGGCGACATTCGTTTTCGTCACTTGGGGTCATAATGACTAGATTGGGAATGCAACGCATGAAACTGATGTCGAAAGCGCCCTGGTGGGTTTGCCCGTCGGCGCCAACGACACCGGCACGATCAATTGCAAACAACACCGGCAAATTCGGAATCGCCACATCGTGAATCAGTTGATCGTAAGCCCGCTGTAGGAAGGTGGAGTAGATCGCCACCACCGGTTTGTAGCCGCCGATCGCCAAACCGGCAGCAAAGGTAACGGCGTGCTGCTCGGCAATTGCCACATCAAAATACTGTTGTGGGAAGCGGTTGGAAAATTCGACCATGCCTGATCCTTCCCGCATTGCCGGCGTAATACCGATTAATTTGGTATCTTGTGCTGCCATTTCACACAACCAATCGCCGAAAATGGTCGAATAACTAGGGTTATTAGCTTTGGATTTTGGTAGTGTCCCTAATGTTGGATCAAATTTTGGTACACCGTGAAAACCGATCGGGTCGTTTTCTGCCGGGGCGTAACCTTTGCCTTTTTTGGTCATCACATGCAGAAATTGCGGGCCTTTCAGGTTACGCATGTTCTTCAGGGTAGAAACCAGCTCGTCTACATTATGACCGTCAATCGGACCAATGTAATTAAAACCCAACTCTTCAAACAACGTACCGCCGGAGACAAAACCTTTAACGTGTTCTTCGGTTTTTTTCATAAACTCTTTAATTGGTGGCAGATTTTCTAAGATTTTTTTACTGCCTTCCCGAATTGAGGAGTAGAACGAACCAGACAGCAGTCGTGCCAAATGGTTGTTCAACGCGCCGACGTTTTCTGAAATCGACATTTCGTTATCGTTCAAAATCACCAACATATCGGTGTGCATCGCTCCGGCATGGTTCAGGGCTTCAAATGCCATACCGGCGGTGATGGCGCCGTCGCCAATCACGCACACGGTTTTGCGGTTGGCATTCTCTTTTTCCGCTGCAATCGCAATGCCCAAACCGGCGCTGATTGAGGTGGAGGAGTGGCCGACCGACAGCACGTCGTATTCGCTCTCTTCGCGCCACGGAAACGGATGCAAGCCGCCCTTTTGCCGAATGGTGTGCATTTTGTTGCGGCGTCCGGTCAGAATTTTGTGCGGATAGGCTTGATGGCCTACATCCCAAATAAGCTGGTCAAACGGGGTTTGATAGACATAGTGCAAGGCAACGGTCAGCTCGACAGTGCCTAAACCAGAGGCTAAATGCCCACTTGTGCGGCTGACGGATTCCAACAAAAACTGGCGCAGTTCGTCACATAATGCAGGCAGTTGATCGCGATTTAACAACCGCAGATCGTCAGGGGTGTTGATTAAAGCTAAAATTGGGTAATTTTGCATAGTGGGTTGCATCGTTAAAATCAAGGGTTCTTTATTATTTAAATTTCGTTATTTAAATTTCAGTATTCAAATTTTATTATTCAACGTCGGATAATGCATTAATTATGCCGTTGAATAATATAATCCGCCAAGTTGATGAGCGGTTCAGTATTAAAATTCAAATCCTGTAACTCCGCTTTGGCGGTGGCAATTAATTGTTCAGCTCTTTGTTTGGCGCCGTCCAAGCCTAATAATTTGGGATAGGTGCTTTTGTCTAACAACAGATCTGAGCCGGCATTTTTGCCCAAAGTAGAGCTGTCAGCGGTGATATCCAAAATATCATCTTGCACCTGAAACGCTAAACCAATCGCTTGTGCATAACGGACGAGCCGTTGACGCAAAGCAAGATCGTCAAAGTGCGGTGAGGAGAGCACCCCCATTTCGACGGCAGCGGTAATTAACGCGCCAGTTTTATTGCGATGGATTCGTTGTAGAAATTCCAGGCTGACCGCACTTTGTTCAGCAACGAGATCCAGACTTTGGCCCAAACACATTCCTTGTCCACCGGCAGCGACGGCAAGGGTTTTGATCAACGCCACTTTTTGTTCGGCGGACACCATCGGCATATCGCTCAGGCATTCGAAAGCAAAAGCCTGCAACGCATCGCCTGCCAGAATAGCGCTGGCTTCATCAAATTCGATATGGCAGGTTTTTTGCCCGCGGCGTAGCGTATCATTATCCATTGCCGGCAGATCATCGTGGATTAGCGAGTAGCTATGCATTGCCTCAACCGCTGTTGCAGCGTAGTCTAACGCTTGCGGTTCGGCATGCAGCATGCGACCACAGGCATAAACCAAAAACGGGCGCAAACGTTTGCCACCCAATAGAATACCGTAACGCATCGCATCGGCTAATGGTGCCGGTGCGCTGTCGAACCGTTGTAAGCGCTGCTGCAAAAAACCGTTAATTCGCTGGTGCAAGCTGTTCAGATCGTCGGAAAAACAGTAATTCGGCATGGCTTGATCGTGGTGTTGATTAGTCATTGTTATCATAGTCTGCAAGTGGTGCTGCACTGCTTTTCTCCAACAGTATCTGTACCCGTTGTTCAGCTTTTTGTAGGCGCTGTTGCCCTTGTTGTGCTAATTTAATCCCTTTTTCAAACTCGCCTAATGCCTCTTCCAATGGCAATTCGCCTGATTCCAAACGGGATACGATGCTTTCCAATTGAGAAAGCGTTGATTCAAAATCGGTTTTTTTTGTATTGCCGAGTTTGTCCATTAAACAAGTCCTTACTGATTAATTACGTTATACTGTTTTATAAACCGCACATTGTACTTCAGATTCAATTTGTTGTCGGTGTTTTTTTATAAATTTCGTGTACAATGTCGCTAAATTTTTTTAACCATTAAAAATAGTCTGCTTACATGAAATTTATCATCAAATTATTCCCTGAAATCATGATCAAAAGCGAGTCGGTGCGCAAACGCTTTATCAAAATCTTAACCGGCAATATCCGTAATACCTTGGCTAAACACGATCAAACCGTGGCGGTGGTTCGCCATTGGGATTACATCGAAGTGCGGAGTAAAGATTGGCAACAGCGCGATCTGCTGTTGGATTATTTGCAGCGCACACCAGGTATCCACCACATTTTGGAAGTGGAAGATAAACCGTTTAGCAGTTTGCACGATATTTTTGAACAAACTTTGCAAGCGAAACGCGAGCTACTGGAAAACCGCACTTTTTGCGTACGCGTACGCCGTAAAGGCAAGCATGAATTCAGTTCGCTTGATGTAGAACGCTATGTCGGCGGCGGCTTGAACCAACAGATTGCCAGCGCTAAAGTGAAGTTGACCAATCCGGATATCACCGTGCGGATTGATATTGAAGACGATCATATGATGGTGGTTAAACAGCGTTATGCGGGATTGGGTGGCTTTCCGATTGGGACTCAGGAGGATGTGTTATCGCTGATTTCTGGTGGTTTTGATTCCGGTGTTTCCAGTTATATGTTAATTCGGCGCGGTTCGCGAGTGCACTATTGTTTCTTCAATCTGGGCGGTGCAGCGCATGAAATCGGCGTGAAACAGATGGCGTATCATATTTGGCAACGTTACAGTTCCTCGCACAAAGTGCGGTTTGTGGCGATCAATTTTGAGCCAGTGGTGGCAGAGATTTTGGAAAAAGTTGATAACGGGCAAATGGGCGTGGTGTTAAAGCGGATGATGGTGCGTGCCGCTTCGAAAGTTGCCGAGCGTTTCGGGATTCAAGCCATCGTCACCGGGGAAGCGCTAGGGCAGGTTTCCAGCCAAACCCTAACCAATTTACGCTTGATTGATGAAGCCTCTGAAGCGTTGATGTTACGACCGCTGATTACTCATGATAAAGAGCAAATTATTGAATTGGCAAAACAAATCGGTACCGATGATATTGCCAAATCCATGCCGGAATTTTGTGGCGTGATCTCAAAAAATCCGACCGTAAAAGCGATTAAAGCGAAGATTGAGCAGGAAGAGGCGCATTTTGATTTCAGTATATTAGACAGTGCGGTCAGCAGTGCACAATATTTGGATATTCGTAATATTGGCGAGCAAACTTCCGACATTACCCACGAGGTAGAAACCACCACCGTGGTTGGCGAGAACGACGTGGTGGTTGATGTGCGAAGTGTTGATGAAGTTGAGGAGAAACCGCTATTACTCAACGGTAAAACGATGCTAACGATTCCGTTTTACAAATTGGCAACCGCATTTGCCAAGCTAGATGCAGACAAACAGTATCTGCTGTATTGCGAGCGTGGCGTGATGAGCAAATTGCAAGCGTTGTATTTGCACCAATTGGGCTATCACAATGTTAAAGTGTTGAAGTTATAGGTAGAATTGCTATTCGATACACCCGTAACATGGTGTATCGAAGCGAGTTAGCCTAATCAAAAGCATTATATTGAAAGCCTTTGGTGTTTAACCGCACTCGGAACAGACAGTTGTCGGCGGTGATAAACAATTGATTTTGAGCCTTGCCGCCTAAGGTGCAATTTGACGTGGTTTTGCCTAACGTAATTTTTGCGACGATTTTTCCTTGTGGCGTAATGATCAGCACGCCATCAGCGCAACTGCAATAGATTAATCCATGTTGATCCACACAAAATCCGTCCGGAATACCGGGGTTGATTTCGCAAATGGTGCGGCGATTGCTCAGTTGGCATCCGTTGACATCAAAGGCGACCAAGTGGTGTAATCCATCGCTGAATTCTACGCCGGACATGTCTGCTACATATAAGGTTTTCTCGTCAGGGGAGAAAAATAACCCATTAGGGCGCATGGTATTAAACGTTGCCAGTTTAGTCTGGTTTTGTTGTGGGCAGTAGCAGTAGATATAGCAGCCGATTATCTCACTGGCGGCTTGATAGCCCTCGTCGTTGCTGAGAATACCGTAAGGGGGATCGGTAAACCACACCGTGCCGTCGGATTTCACTACCAGGTCGTTAGGGGAGTTGAAACGGCGCCCGTCGTAATGATCAACTAAAGTCGACACCTTGCCTTGTTTATCGGTGTGGCTGAGGCTACGGCTGCCATGTTGGCAGGTTAACAGTGAGCCATCCGTCCAAAGGGCATTGCCATTGGCAAAGTCGGAAGGGCTGCGAAAAATCTCAGTGCCTTTTTCGTGCCATTTAAACATTTTATTGCCTTTTACATCGCTGAAGATAACCGCACTTTCGTCCGGTAGCCAGACCGGCCCTTCTGCCCAAACGGCATCTGTGAACAGGCATTCCACTGAAGTATTTTGATCAAATAGATAAGCGTAGGCTGAATCATAAATATTAATAGTCATGATTGATATCCATGAGTGATTATGACCGATAAGGTTTACGGGATATCCGTCGATATCCCGTTGATGATTGAATAGATTACTTCACGCCCCAGATATTACGATAGGCATCTTGATAACCGTTTTGTGGGTCATAGTTATTTTTGTCGCCGCCATCATAGGCAATATTTTCTTTGGTGACCAAATGTACCGGCGTGATATAACCGGATGGTTTTTCACCGGAGAATGCGCGGTTTAGCTCATCAACCAATTGCCAACCGTGCAAATTTAGCGGTTCTGGCACGGTTGCCATTTGGTGCTCACCTGCGCGAATACGTTGATAAGCGGTGACGGAGCCATCGCCTGCCGAGATATTATAAGGTGCGTTATCGCCCTTGATGCCGGCGCTGCGCAGTGACGGTGCCATAAAATCAAAATACAGATCGTTAATGGCAAGGGTGTATTGGAAATTATCCTGATATTTCTGCAAGGTGGTGAAGGTCAATCCCGGCATTCTGCTGGAGGTATCAGCCAGCGGCGTATCGACAAACTCAAGCACGTTACAGCCACTGCATTGTTCAATAGTCTCTTTCATCACATTGGCTTTGCGCAATGCGATCTCATAGAGCGAGTCGGTTAAAATCACCACTTGGGCTTTGCCTTCCGATTTGGCGACGGCGAGGAGTGCTGATAATTTGGCAATTTGGTCGGAGTCAGAGGTGACATTATAGAAGACATTGTATTGGTCAATCGGACCCGGTTGTGGTGATGCGTGCCAAGCAATGAGCGTGATCTTCTGTTCATGGGCTTTTTTCAACGGATTGCGTGCCACATTCGGGTTCCAGCCGCCGATGACGATGGCATCCGGTTTTTTAGCAATCGCTTGATTGAGCGATGCCAATTGATTGCTGACCGATCCGGCACCGTCCAGCACATCTAATTTCCAACCCGCAACGGCTGCCGCTTGTTTCATACCGTCCAAAACACCCAACACGCCGCCGTTTTTCATGTCGGAAGCAATAAAAATGACAGACTTATCTTTTTGTAGCTGCGGACCACTGGTTGGGCCGTCCCAAACCGTTTGTGGTGCAGTGGCGGCAGCAACGGTTTGTTTCGCTTGGGCAACAAAGGCATCTTCGGCAAAAGCCGTTTGGCTGAAGCTGAAGACCACGCCGAAAAGTGCGGTAGCGATAAGGGATTTTTTAGCGATGCGTTTCATGAGCTTATCCTTATTATTGAGGTTGTGTTTCAGGGGTAATCGGTTCTTTTTTCTGAACCAATTTTTGGTTTGACAAACGTTTGCGTTGAGCATATCCGGCGATGGTAATCGACAGCAATAGGGTGGTGCCGTTAAATAACGGTTCGACCCAGAAAGCACCGCCAAATTGTTGAATGCCGGAAATACCGATGGCTAAAATGGCGATACCGACCACCGTTCCCCAGACGTTGACTCTGCCTGGTCGAATCGTAGTGCTGCCTAAGAATGCGCCGACTAATGCCGGTAATAAGTAGTCCATGCCGACACTGGCTTGTCCTACGCCTTGCTGTGCGGCGATCAACACACCGGTGAAGCCGGTCAAAGTGCTGGAGGCGATAAAAGAGACAATGGTATATTTTTTGATTGAGATGCCGTTCAGGCGTGCGGCTGCCGGATTGCCACCGACTGCATACATACAGCGACCAATCGGGGTATGTTCAGTGATAATCCACAAAATAATCGCAACAATCAGCACATAAAAAGCCGAGATCGGAATGCCGAAAAGCGCAGTGCTGTTGAGATCATAGAACGCATCTGGCAGATCACCGACAATTTGTCGCCCACCGGAGTGCCATAATGCAATCGCGTACAAAACAGTGCCGGAGCCGAGTGTGGCAACAAAACTGTCAATGTCCGCCAGGGCGACTAAAATGCCGTTTAATAATCCGTATAGTGCCGCAATAACCAATACGGTGATCACCGCCATTTGCCACGAAAAACCAAATTGAATCTGCAAGCTGATGGCTAAAATATGCCATAACACGATGCCAAAGCCGACGTTGAGATCAATTTTACCGACAATCATCGTAGTGGTGGCCGCCAGTGCCAGCAACGCAATTTTGGATTTGGTTTCCAAAATCGCATTCAAGGTCAGCATCGAGGCAAAGGTCGGTGTGGTCAGTGAAAACACCAATACCAGTATCACACACAGCCAGAGCAGCCCATAACGGGTTGATTGTTGCGACAACCAAGGCATAAAACCGTCCCGACGCAGGGATACGGCTTGTTCAAGTGCGGTAGATTTGACAGAGGTTTGAGCCATAATAACAATCCTTATATCGCTGAATGCGTTACGGGTGAAGTGTGATTGGTTGACGCCGCAGAAGCCAGCTGTAGTAGTCGCGCAAAGGTGATCTCTTGATTAAACAGTTCGCCGACCACACTACCACGGTTGAATACCAGTGCACGGTTGCAAAGGTGGGCGATCTCTTCAAAATCGGTTGAGATCACGATAATCGCCATGCCGTTGGCAAGGGCTTTATTTAACACATCATAAATTTCAGCTCTGGCGCCTACATCGACCCCAGCGGTGGGATCTTCAAGAATTAGCACAGGGGTATCGAGGTGTAACCAGCGCGCCATGACGATCTTTTGCTGGTTGCCGCCGGATAAGGCGCTGACCTCGATAAACATATTTTTAGGACGAATATCAAATTGTTGGAATTTAAACCAGCTCTCTTTCAGCTCCTGTGCCCGATCATACCATCTAAGTGCGGTTTTCTGTTTAATGATAGGGTTGAGGAATAGGTTTTCGGTGGTGGTCATCGACATCACCAAACTTTCGTTGGCGCGATCTCCGGCAACCAGCGAGATTCCTTTTTGAATCGCCTCTTGTGGCGAAGTAGGCTGGTAATCCTGTTCCAATAAGGTAATGCTGCCTTGATCCGCTCGGCGTAAGCCGAACAGCAAGCGACCCACTTCTTCTTGCCCTGCACCACGCAGCCCGGCAAGAGCGATCATTTCACCACGGTGTAGTGAGAATGACACTGGACCGGTGTCGCCGATAGTAACGTCAGAAAGCGTGATCACAGGGGCGGTGTTACTCGGCAGCGGCATACGCTGATGTTCACGGGTCTGTTCGCCGACGATCACCTCGACCAGATCTTTCACCGAATAGTCGCTAGTTTTCCCTTCTGCAACCGGAAAACCGTCACGCATCACATAGATACGGTCAGCGATGTCAATCACTTCGTCCAGTCGGTGAGTCACATATATCATGCCGACCCCTTGCTGTTTTAAGGTGTGCAGTACGGTGAAAAGGTGTTTCACGTCACTGGCGGGCAGTGAGGCGGTTGGTTCGTCCAAAATCAAAATTTTAGCGTTCACCGCAATTGCTCTAGCAATCGCCAACAAGGCTTTTTCGGTGCGTGACAGATCAAAAACACGAGTGTCGGGATCCAGATTAATGCCCACTGCTGCCAAGGCTTTTTCTGCTTGAGACCGTACTTTTTGCCAGTTGATCAGCTTAAAACGCTTAGGAAATCCTATCACAAACGCCATATTTTCAGCCACGGTCATCCATTCAATTAAGCCGAGATCCTGATGGATAAAGGAGATTGGTTGCAGATTATCGGTTTTTAGCGACAGCGCAGAGTCAATGACTTGGTTTTCAAACAAAATTTGTCCACCGTCATTTGGGTAAATGCCTGCCAGAATTTTAATCAGGGTGGATTTTCCAGCCCCGTTTTCGCCTAGCAAGGCAACGATTTCGCCGGGATAGATATTGAGACTCACATCGTTGACAGCAATATTACTACCAAAGCGTTTCACGATATGTTGCATGCTTAGGCGCGGGGTTTCGGCGTGATTATTGTGCATAGTGTTTCCTTGGTTTGGAGGAAAAACAGCACGCTTGAGTGCTGGCCACTGGGTCGATTTTAAGAGGTGTCTTTTCAAATTATGAAATAATATTTTGTTATTTGAAATTATGAGATTGTTATTTTGTGAGCAACATCAAAATTTATTCGTTAAAAAGCGGTTAATAGAAAAAAACGAATAGTTAACATCGAATAAGTTTGTGAAAGATAAAAGGTAGAATGGCGTGTTATTTTCGATTGTGTGGCGTTGATGCCACACAATGAGGAGTGATTTAAATACTGCTGGTTGAGCCTAACTCATTGGAAATAGCATTGGCGGTTTTTTTCAGGCGTTGCAAAAGTGCGGTTTTGCCGATTTGGTTGAGGCGTGCGGTCGACAGCGAGATTGACACTGAGTAAACCACTTTACCGTTAATATCGAAAATTGGGCAGGCAATACAACTGACGCCAATTTCATTCTCTTCGGCATCCATTGCGAAACCCAAATCACGAATGGTTGCCAACTCATTTTTCATATCATCCAGTTTGGTGATGGTGTTACAGGTGAGCTTTTTAATATGACTTTTGTTTTTTTCCCAATACAGTGGCAGGTAATCACGCTGGTCGTACGCCATAAAAATTTTGCCCATTGCCGAGCAGTAGAGTTGCAGATGTTGCCCGATGTAGGAACGGGTTCGCATCATGCCCATGGTCGGCTCCAGCTTGTAGATCATGATGGCGTGTCCGTTTTCCCGCAATGAGAAATTGACGGTTTCCCCGGTTTCAAGGTTCAGTTCTTCCAACAGCGGCGAAGCAATATTGATGATATTTAATGAGGAGAGGGTTTTTTGCCCGATGGATAAGCATTTGCTGGTCAGCCGATAAGTCCCCATGGTGTTGGTCGGTTTGACAAAACCACAAGATTGCAAGCTTTGCAGCATACGATGGGTAGTGCTTTTATTCAGGCCAGACAGCTCGCTCAATTTTGCTAAAGGACAGCCATTAGGAAAGTTACTCAAAATTTCAAGCAGGGTTAAGCCACGAACTAAACTTTGATTATTAACCGATTTTTTGCCTTCTGATTCAATGTGATCTGACATATTTCTGCTCTCATAATTGACAAGCTCTATTATTCCTCTTTCTTATCGAAAAGGTCAATCTAAAAATGCGATAAGGATCACAATATCAACAAAATTTTATAACTATTTGATTTATATTGATTTTAATTTGAAATTAAATTTGCTTAATTATTAAAATTCATACAATATATGAAATATCATTTCACTATATGAAATTTAAAGCAACAGTAGAGGTTATTATGCAAGTCAGTTACAGCGAATTAAAACAAGAATTCAAACGGGTTTTATTGGCGCGTGGTGTCGAAGAAGGCACGGCGGAAGCCTGTGCAACCATGTTTGCCGATACCACCGAATCCGGTGTTTACTCCCATGGTGTTAACCGTTTCCCACGTTTTATCCAACAGCTGGAAAAAGGTGATATTGATCCGACAGCCAAGCCGACAAAGGTGCTTTCTCTTGGCGCAATCGAACAGTGGGATGCCCATCAGGCAATCGGCAATTTAACCGCAAAAGAGATGATGGATCGCGCAATGGTATTAGCTGATCAACATGGAATCGGGGTGGTTGCGCTGAAAAATGCCAACCACTGGATGCGTGGCGGCGGTTATGGCTGGCAGGCGGCAGAAAATGGCTACATCGGCATTTGTTGGACCAATTCGATTGCGGTAATGCCGCCGTGGGGCGCTAAAGAGTGTCGCATCGGCACCAATCCGTTGATTATTGCGATTCCAAGCAATCCGATCACGATGGTGGATATGTCCTGCTCGATGTATTCCTACGGCATGTTGGAAGTCAATCGTCTTGCCGGTCGTCAAACCTTTGTCGATGCGGGATTTGATGATGACGGCAATTTGACCAAAGATCCGGGCACGGTTGAAAAAAATCGCCGTCTATTGCCGATGGGCTATTGGAAAGGTTCAGGACTGTCGATTGTGTTGGATATGATCGCAACCCTGCTTTCCAACGGCTTGTCCGTAGCGGAAGTGACTGAAGAGAAAGATGACGAATATTGCGTTTCACAAGTGTTCATTGCCATCGAAGTAGATCGTTTGATTGACGGCAAAACCAAAGACGAAAAGTTGCAACGGATTATGGATTATGTGAAGACCGCAGAACGTGCCGATCCTAATATTGAAGTGCGGTTGCCGGGGCATGAATTTACCACCATTTTGGCAGACAACCGCGCCAACGGCATTCCGGTCGATGATACTGTCTGGGCAAAATTGAAATCACTCTAATCCGGACAAGATACTTAAGGAATACATTATGTTTTTTGGTCATATTTCACAAGTAGAGGAACATCTCTATCCAAGTGCGGTTGCCGCCGCACTGGATTTTCTGAAGAATACCGATTTCGACCAATTGGCAGCAGGGCGCTATCCGATCAAGGGCGATCTGATTTATGCGCAGGTGTTGGATTTGGAAACACAGCCAAAAGCGCAAATTTTGCCGGAAGTTCATCGTCGCTATCTCGACGTACAATATCTGCATAGTGGACAAGAGCGGATTGGTGTTGCGCTGGATTGTGGCGGTAATACGGTGGCAAAACCTTACGATACTGAACGCGATATTTTGTTTTATCAAGATGTTGACGCTGAATCGGAACTGGTGATGCGTCCTGGTAATTTTGCAGTATTTTTCCCCAATGATATTCACCGTCCGGCATGCTTCGATGGTGAAATGGCGAAAATTCGTAAGGTTGTCGTCAAAATTGCCGTCAGTGAACTTTAATCAGTTTATCAGGAGTTCAAATGAATAACGTCATTTTCTATACCAGCAAAATCTTGGAAACCGTTGTGGTGTTACTGCTGTCAGCAATGGCGATCATGGTGTTTACCAATGTGGTGCTACGCTACAGCTTCCATACCAGTATTACTGTTGCCGAAGAATTATCCCGCTATGCGTTTGTTTGGGTTACTTTTTTGGGGGCGGTGTTAGTTTTTAAAGAGAATGGGCATGTCAGTGTGTCGGTCTTGATCGATAAACTGTCGCCTTTTAAACGTAAACTGCTTACTGTGCTGACCGATGGGCTGATGTTGTATTGCTGCTATCTGATTTTTGTCGGCAGTTATGCTCAAATGCAATTGAATATGAGCAATTATGCGCCGATCTCAGAGATCCCTACCGGGGTTAATTTTCTGGCGAGCGTGATTATGAGCGGTTTAATTGGTCTATTGCTACTGATTCGTTTGGTTTCCAATGCGATCCAATTAGCCAAAGGAGAGTTAGCATGACGATTATTATTTTCCTCGGCGTGTTGCTGGGTTCGATTGCATTGGGTATTCCGGTTGCTTTCTCCTTGATCGTGTGTGGCGTTGCCTTGATGCTGCATCTGGATCTGTTTGATCCACAAATCTTGGCGCAGAATCTAGTCAGCGGCGCAGACAGTTTTTCATTGTTGGCAATTCCGTTTTTTATCCTTGCCGGAGAGTTGATGAATGAAGGCGGTTTATCAAAACGGATTATTGATTTACCGATGAAATTAGTTGGGCATAAACGTGGCGGTTTGGGCTTTGTTGCAATTATTGCCGCAATGATTATGGCAAGTCTGTCCGGCTCAGCGGTGGCGGATACAGCGGCAGTTGCAGCAATGTTGATTCCAATGATGAAAACCACTGGCTATCCGGTCGAACGTTCTGCCGGCTTGATCGGTGCCGCAGGAATTATTGCACCGATTATTCCGCCTTCGATTCCGTTTATCATCTTCGGAGTTGCCAGTGGCGTATCGATTACCAAACTGTTTATGGCAGGGATCTTCCCCGGCATCATGATGGGTTGCTGTTTGGCGGCGTTGTGGGCGTGGCAATCCAAACGCCTGAATTTGATGACGTTCTCGAAAGCCACTAAACAAGAGCTGTGCATTTCGTTCAAAAACAGTATTTGGGCACTGTTGTTGCCGGTGATTATTATCGGCGGCTTTCGTCTGGGCATTTTCACCCCGACCGAAGCTGGTGCGGTAGCTGCATTTTACGCCTTGATTGTTTCCATGTTTGTATATCGTGAGTTAAAAATCACACAGCTGTACGGCGTGTTACTGGCGGCAGGCAAAACTACTGCCGTAGTGATGTTGCTGGTTGCGGCTGCGCAGGTCTCCGGTTGGTTGATCACCGTTGCCGAACTGCCGCAAATGATCACCGAGCTGCTGGAACCCTTGATTGACTCACCAACCTTGCTGCTAATTGTCATTATGATCGCCGTTTTCATTATCGGGATGGTGATGGATTTGACCCCGACCGTACTGATTTTAACCCCGGTGCTGATGCCGCTGGTGGAAGAAGCCGGAATTGATCCGGTCTATTTCGGGGTGCTGTTTATCCTGAATACATCTATCGGCTTGATTACGCCACCGATCGGCAATGTCTTGAATGTGATCACCGGCGTGGCGAAATTGCAGTTTGATCAAGCAGCAAAAGGGATTTTTCCTTATATGCTCATGCTATTGGGACTGCTGTTTGCTTTTGTTTTGTTTCCATCGTTGATTTTAACGCCACTTAGCTGGCTACAACCTTAATTTAAACGTTTTACTTCAACCTCTAATAGGAGAATGTTATGAAAAAACTTACCGCACTTTTAACCGGATTAACGCTGGCTGCCGCAACGGTTAGCGCTCAAGCTGCAACGACGTTACGTTTTGGTTATGAAGCGCCACGCAGTGATACTCAACATATTGCTGCCAAAAAATTTGATGAATTATTAAAAGAGAAAACCAAAGGCGAATTGAAGTTATCGCTGTTTCCAGACAGTACTCTGGGTAATGCACAAACCATGATCAGTGCCGTGCGTGGCGGTACTATTGATATTGAAATGTCGGGCTCACCGAATTTCAGTGGCTTGGTTTCTAATTTGAATGTGATCGATATTCCGTTTATTTTCAAAGATAAAGCCCATGCTTATCGGGTGTTGGACGGTGAAATTGGACAAGGGCTACTGAAAGAGTTGGAAGATAAAGGTTTGAAAGGGTTAGGCTTTTGGGAAGTCGGTTTCCGTTCTATCACCAACTCTAAACATCCGATCAACACCCCTGACGATGTCAAAGGCTTAAAAATTCGCACCAACCAGAACCCAATGTATGTTGAAGCGTTTAAATTACTGGGTGCTAATCCGGTGCCGATGCCATTGTCAGAGCTATATACCGCACTTGAAACCCGTGCGGTTGATGCTCAGGAACACCCAATCGGCATCGTTTGGTCAACCAAATTGTATGAAGTGCAAAAACATTTAAGTTTGACTAATCATGGTTACACCCCGCTGTTGGTGGTGATGAATAAACAAAAATTTGACAGTTTCTCGCCGGAAGTACAGCAGGCGATTTTGGATGCGGCAAAAGAAGCTGGTGCCTATCAGCGTGAACTGAATGCCAAAAACGAACAGGATATTCTGGATAAATTCAGAAAAGCTGGGATCGAAGTGGTCGAAAAAGTGGATACCAAACCGTTTCGTGATATTGTAGAAAAACCGGTTCGTCAATATTTTATCGAACGTAATGGTGACACGCTAGTTAAACAAGTTGATGCCTTAGCAGAATAAATCAACAATAATAACTAAAAGCGGATAACTAAACTGGTTATCCGCTTTCTCAAGTTTCAGAACCGCACTTTTAATCGCTCACATTGTTTCGATAAGGTGAGTTGCTATGGTAAGGCTGATTGCTTATAGTCATTCTTGCCATAGTCAGAGATATTCAATCAGGTATAGGAGTCTATATGGATTTTTGGTTAGGCGTAGATTGCGGTGGCACCTTTATTAAAGCCGGGATTTATGACAGCAACGGCAAAGAGTGTGGCAGTTATCGTCAAAATCTGGCGATTATCAGTGCTAAGCCCGGTTGGGCTGAGCGTGATATGGGCGAATTATGGCAAGCCTGTGCTGCGGTGATTGCCGGCGCGATTCGCTCGTCAGGTGTGGCGGCGGAAAATATCAAAGGTGTTGGGATCTCAGCGCAGGGCAAGGGACTGTATTTATTGGATAAAAACCAAGCCCCGTTAGGCTACGGCGTGATTTCAGCCGATCAACGGGCATTGGCGATTGTGAAACAGTGGCAAGCTGAACAAATGCCGCAAAAATTATACCCGATTACCCGTCAAACATTATGGACTGGGCATCCGGTGTCGATTCTACGTTGGTTAAAACAGCATGAACCGGCATGCTACGCACAAATCGGCAGCGTGTTGATGCCACATGATTATTTGCGTTTTTGTTTAACCGGTGAAATTGCCTGCGAAGAGACCAATATTTCCGAATCGAATCTATATAATATGCAGAGCGGCAAATATGATCCAGAACTGGCTAAGCTGCTGGGTATTGAAGAGATTATGCCGGCGCTGCCACCGATTATCGGTTCATCACAAATTGCTGGGTATATCCATGAAGAGGCAGCGCAGCAAACCGGCTT
Source organism: Testudinibacter crocodili (assembly GCA_006228005.1). Classification (GTDB taxonomy): domain Bacteria; phylum Pseudomonadota; class Gammaproteobacteria; order Enterobacterales; family Pasteurellaceae; genus Chelonobacter. The sequence continues at coordinate 12,055 of VDHG01000046.1, read as the reverse complement.
AAAAGTCGGCACCGCAGTTGTCGGCGGATTGTTTGATGTGGTTTCGACCGCACTTTGTGCCGGTTTGGACGATGAAACCAAGCTCAACACCGTGCTTGGTACATGGTCGGTAGTCAGTGGAATCACGTCTTGCATTGACGATAGCCAGAGCCTGCCGTTTGTGTACGGACGCTACGCCCAACAGGGTGAATTTATTGTGCACGAAGCCAGCCCGACTTCAGCCGCTAATTTGGAATGGTTTACTCGACAATGGAAAGTGGATGATTATGCGGAAATTAACCGTGCGGTGGCAGAACTGCCTAAAGCCGATAGTAGTGTGCTATTCATGCCGTTTCTATATGGTTCCAATGCCGGGCTTGGGATGCAGGCCGGTTTTTACGGGCTACAATCCATACATACTCAAGCGCATCTATGGCAGGCGATCTATGAGGGCGTGATTTTCAGCCTGATGTACCATTTAGAACGAATGCGACAACGTTTTCCGAATACCAAAGTCTTGCGAGTGACCGGTGGACCGTCACGCTCGGAGGTTTGGATGCAGATGTTGGCGGATCTGACCGGTTTACCGTTGGAGATTCCGCAACTAGAAGAGAGCGGTTGTTTGGGGGCGGCATTGATGGCAATGGTTGGCATGCAAGTGTTTAGTGACAGTAAGCAAGCACAGCAAATCATTGCTGCGCAGATGAAGCATATTACGCCGGATCCCGCCGTGTATGACAAATATCAAAATAAATATAAAAAATATAAATTATTGCTTGAAAGTTTAGCGCATTTTAATAATCATTGTAATGATTAAATGTGATATATTGTGATTTATTTTGATTTTAAAAGGCAAAGAGGTAGTCAATGAGAAAACATAAATTAGGCATCTATGAAAAAGCATTGCCAAAACAGCTAAGCTGGCAGGATCGCTTATCCATTGCCAAAGCCTGTGGTTTTGATTTTGTCGAAATATCAATCGACGAAACCGACGAACGCTTGGCGCGTTTGGATTGGAGCAAAGCGCAGCGTTTGGAAATCGTTAAAGCAGTGTTGGAAACCGGCATTACCATTCCGTCAATGTGCTTGTCCGGTCACCGTCGTTTTCCCTTCGGCAGTCATGACCAAAAAGTGCGGTCAGAAGCTTATGTAATTATGGAAAAAGCGATTCAGCTTGCTAGTGATATCGGCATTCGCACCATTCAACTGGCTGGCTATGATGTTTATTATGAACAGCAAGACGACAGCACGCTGCAAGGTTTTATCGACGGTATGCAATGGGCGGTGGAAAAAGCAGCGGCATCGCAAGTGATGTTGGCGGTCGAGATCATGGATACCGAATTTATGAACTCGATCACCAAATGGAAGCAGTGGGACAAGCTGTTGGCTTCGCCGTGGTTTACGGTTTACCCTGATGTCGGCAACTTATCGGCTTGGGGCAATGATGTCAGCCAAGAATTGGAATTAGGTATCGATCGGATTGCAGCGATTCACTTGAAAGATACCTATGCGGTGACAGAAACGTGCAAAGGGCAGTTCCGAGATGTGCCGTTTGGCGAAGGCTGTGTCGATTTTGTCAATGTATTCAGAACCTTGCAAAAGCTGAATTATCGTGGTGCATTCTTGATTGAAATGTGGACTGAAAAATCTGAAGAGCCGATTGCAGAAATTATCAACGCCCGCCGTTGGATTGAACAAAAAATGAAAGAAGGGGAGTTTGTATGTTAGAAGCATTAAAACAACAGGTGTTTGAAGCCAATTTAGCGTTGCCTAAATATGGTTTGGTAACCTTTACTTGGGGCAATGTCAGCGGTATTGACCGTGAACAGGGTTTGGTGGTGATTAAGCCATCTGGCGTTGAGTATGATGTGATGCAAGCTGAGGACATGGTTGTGGTCGATCTTTATAGCGGCGCCGTGGTGGAAGGTAGCAAAAAACCGTCTTCCGATACCCCGACCCATCTGGAGCTATATCGTCAATTTCCGCAAATCGGTGGCATTGTGCACACCCATTCGCGTCATGCCACCACTTGGGCACAAGCCGGGAGAGATTTGACTGCACTAGGCACCACCCATGCAGACTACTTCTACGGCACGATTCCCTGCACTCGTTTGATGACGGACGCAGAGATCCAAGGGGAATATGAGCTGGAAACCGGCAAAGTGATTGTTGAAACGTTCGCTACACGCCAAATTCAGCCGCAAGATGTGCCGGCAGTGTTGGTCAATTCGCATGGACCTTTTGCCTGGGGCAGTGATCCGCACAATGCGGTGCACAATGCGGTAGTGTTAGAAGAGATCGCCTATATGAATTTATTTGCCTGCCAATTGAACCCAACCATCGGCGCAATGCAGCAAACCTTATTAGACAAACATTACCTGCGTAAGCATGGCAAAAATGCTTATTATGGGCAGTAAGTTAAGTATTTTTGTTCACTGATATAGAAGGGGCGATTATATCGCCCCAGATTTTTCATATTGCCCAGAACTAAAAGCACTCAGAACTAAAAAGGGCTGTGTCGCCACAGCCCCTTGCCAGATTCCTTTCAATTACAGGAACGATTTGTACGGTAATTCCGGTTCATCGATAAAGATGTCTTCAAAGCCACGGTAGTGTTGGAAATAGATTTTATCTTTGTCAGTCGGGAAGGTGTATTTGCCACCGACTTGCCAGAAGAACGGGTGGAATTGATAGCCCAACCGCTCTTTCTTCATATTCCACAGCACTTCGATTTCACGCGGATCACTTTGGAAGTTTGACCAGATATCGTGGTGAATCGGCACCACGACTTGGGTATTCAAACACTCGGCAGCGCGTAAAATATCGGAAGAGGTCATTTTGTCGGTCACACCACGTGGGTTTTCACCGTATGACATAAAGGCAACATCAATTTTATGCTCGTTACCGTGTTTGGCGTAGTAGTTGGAGTAGTGTGAATCACCGGAATGGTAGATATTTCCGCCACTGGTTTGGAACAGGTAGTTGACGGCGCGGTCGTCCATGCCGTCTAAAATGGCTTTATCAGTCGAGGATTCGCCTGCCGGTAAGGTGACAAGTGCGGTACGGTCGAAAGCGTCCAACACTTTGATTTTGACATCACCGACTTCGATTTCATCGCCGACTTTGGCGATAATACAGCGATCCGCTGGCACGCCCCATTTTTGCCATAAATCAACACAGGCTTTCGGGCCGATAAATTTGACTTTCTCGTCACAGTTTTGCAGAACGGCGGCGGCAACATTCGGGTCGATGTGGTCAGCGTGATCGTGGGTTGCCATCACTGCATCAATTTGTTTAATCGCAAACGGATCCAGCACAAACACGGAGGTTCTCAAATTCGGCTGTAAGTTACGTACACCGCCCATCCGCATCATTTGGTGTTGTTTGTTCATTAATGGATTTTTACCGCTGCGTTTTCCGGTTCCACACCAGAAATCTACCGAGATATTGGTATTACCGGCGGTTTTAAACCAAATTCCGGTGCAACCCAACCACCACATTGACACGGTGCCAGCTTGCACTTGCTCTTGCTCAATCTGTTCATTAAGCCAAGTTCCCCATTCCGGAAAGGTGCTTAAAATCCAAGATTCACGTGTAATTTCATCAACTTTACTCATAATATTTACCTTTATTTTGGTTAACAAATTTGATTGATCACAACGTTATTGCAAGAGAGCTAACCGCACTTTTAGACTAAAATCACGTCCACACCTTTTTCTTTTAAGGCCGTGATCACTGTCGGATTGGCGTCCTTTCCTGTAATAACGATATCTAACTGTTCTGCGGTTGCAAAAATGGTGCCGATTCGTCCGCCAACTTTTGAGCTGTCAACTAATGCCACCAGCTTGTTGACGTGTTTCACCATCTTTTGTTCAACCATAGCGGACAACAGATCCACTTTGAACAGCCCCTCTTCACTTAAGCCACTACCGCTGGTAAACATATAGTGTCCGGCATAAAACGCATCACTGGTTTGGTCGGTGCTCAGAAAAAGATTCTTTTCTTTATAAAACTGTCCGCCCAAGACCACTAAATTATCGTGGTTCTGTTCAATCAGGTAGTTGAGCAATGGAAAGTAGTTAGTAATGACTTGTACGGGTTTCCCATTGATCTCTTGTCCTAGTAAAAACGCGGTGGAACCGCAGTTAATCACAATACTCTCGCCGTTTTTACACAATTCAGCGGCTTTTTTAGCAATTTTGCTTTTTTCATCATAGTTAGAGGTTTGATGAATATTCATCGGCGACCAAGTGGTGCTTTTGTTACTTTCCTCTGCTACATAAGCACCATTACGGACTTTTTTCAGCTTTCCTTGCGTATCCAACTTGGTAATGTCGCGGCGCGCCGTTGCCGGAGACACCGAGAAACCATTGACGATTTCGTTGATTGTTAACGATCCCTGCCGATGCAACAGCTCTAAAATTGCATTTTGTCTTTTTAGTTCCGTCATATTAACCTCACATATGAGCATAATGTGATTGAAATTAACTATACCAATCATTTGTATGATTATCAATGATTATTTGTCAAAAGTAATCATTGATTACTTGATTTCAATTAACACTATGATAAATAATAATAAAGTAAATTTTTAATTTTTGTTTAGATATTTTTAATGTTATAAAATTATTAAAATAAGCGATTTGGATCACAAAAAATCAAAATTAATCTTTATTTCTTCATGAATGATGACTTATTATGATTGTCGAATCAGGGGAGATGAGGTTGTACAATCAAATGCCCTGACAAACCAAGGAAAGTCATCAGATGTAATCAATCAACCCCGATCATTATGGAATCGATGGAGTCGAATTATGGAAACACTATATAATATATTTTATATTTTCTATAGCCAAGTTATGACAAAAGCCCCTTTATTGTTGGGTTTAGTTACATGTATTGGCTATATTCTTCTGCGCAAAGACACAACCACCGTTTTAAAAGGCACAATTAAGACGATTGTCGGTTTTATGTTGGTGCAAGTGGGGGCTTCTACACTGGTAAGTGGATTCAAACCAGTGATTGAAAAATTATCAGAGTATCATCATTTGACCGGTTCGGTGATTGATCCCTATACTAGTATGATGGCGACCATGGAAACCATGGGGGATAACTACTCTTGGGTTGGTTATGCAGTATTGATGGCGTTGGCGCTGAATATTCTATTGGTGGTTTTCCGTCGCTTTACCGGCATTCGCACTATCATGCTGACTGGGCACATTATGTTCCAACAAGCAGGTTTGGTTGCGGTATTTTATATGGTGTTGGGCGCATCAATGTGGGAAACCATCATCTATACTTCGATTCTGATGGCGCTGTACTGGTCGATCTCATCTAATATCATGTATAAAGCAACTCAAGCGGTCACCGGCGGTGCTGGATTTTCCATCGGTCACCAACAGCAGTTTGCCTCTTGGATTGCGACTAAAATTGCACCGAAATTGGGTGATAAAAACGATTCGGTCGATCATTTAAAACTGCCAAAATGGTTGCATATTTTCCACGATAGCATTTCTGCTACTGCAATTGTGATGACGGTATTCTTCGGTATTATTTTGCTTTCGTTCGGATTGACCAATTTGCAGGAGATGGCAGGCAAAACGCACTGGACTATCTATATTCTTGAAACCGGGTTGAAATTTGCGGTGGCGATTCAAGTGATTGTCGCTGGGGTGCGGATGTTTGTGGCAGAGTTGTCGGAAGCGTTTAAAGGGGTTTCCGAGCGCATTATTCCAAATGCAGTGTTGGCGATTGACTGTGCTGCGATTTATGCGTATTCGCCAAATGCGATGGTGTTCGGCTTTATGTGGGGCGCAATCGGACAATTTGTGGCGGTGATTGGGTTGCTGCTGTTCAGCTCGCCGATTATGATCATTCCTGGGTTTATCCCAATGTTCTTCTCCAATGCCACCATCGGCGTATTTGCCAACCATTTCGGCGGTTGGAAATCAGTGATGAAAATCTGTTTTGTGATGGGGATTATCGAAGTACTGGGCTCTGCTTGGGCGATTCAAATCTTTGCCGACAATGGCACGGCTTTCAACGGCTGGATGGGCATGGCTGACTGGGCGCTGGTATTCCCACCAATTTTACAAGGTATCAACAGTATTCCATTCTTCTTCTTTGCGATTTTAGGTGTTTCTTTTGTGTATATGGCGTACGCGTCTAAAAAATTGCGTGCCGATGAAGCTGCCGCACTTGCCGCAGGCAAATCCTTGGATCAAATGGATGGTTATGGTGTCGATGATTCCAACAGTGATGATAACAGCAACAACAGCAACAACAGCAACAATAGTAGCAACAGCAACGAACTAGGCAGTATCAAACCGGTCAGAGTATTGGCGGTTTGTGGAAACGGACAGGGATCGTCCATGATGATGAAAATGAAAATCGGCGCTTACTTAGACAAAAAAGGCATTCCGAACAGTATGGACTCTTGCGCGATTTCTGATTATAAATCGAAAATTGACAGCACTGATATCATCGTCTCTTCCAAACATCTGGCGGGTGAAATGCAAGTTCCTAACGGAAAATATATTCTGGGCGTGCAAAATATGTTGAATCCAAACTCTTTTGGTGAAGAATTGATTGCTATCATTGAACAGAATTTTAAAACAAAATAAACTGGCTATCGGCATGACGAATTCGTCATGCCGGATTTTATAAAAGGAAGATAGAGGAAGGCTATGAACTTAAAACAATCACTCATCGATAATGATTCGATTAAGTTGAATCAGCAGGCGACAGATTGGCAGGCGGCAATTAAAATTGGCACTGATATGCTGGTGAAGTCCGGTGCAGTCGAAGTGCGGTATCATAATGCAATTGTGGACAGTATCAAAAAATTAGGCCCTTATATTATTTTAGCGCCAGGCTTGGCAATGCCACATGCCAGACCGGAAGACGGTGTGAATAAAACCGCCTTTGCACTGGTGACACTCAGCACCCCGGTCACTTTCGAGGGCGAAGAGACACCGGTCGATGTGTTGATTACGTTGGCAGGCAGCGATTCGAATCAGCATATGCAGGGATTAATGGAGATTACCCAAATACTGGAAGATGAAGAGAGCGAAAGTGGTGTCGATTTGGAGAAAATTAAAGCCTGCCAGACAAAAGAAGAGATCTATCAAGTTATTGATCAAGCGTTGAATAAATAAATATAAAGTAAACAGGAGAAATTATGACAACCAAACCTTTATTGCAAATCGCATTGGATTCTTTGGGTTTAACAACCGCAGTTGAAACCGCTGATAATGTAGCGGGCTATGTAGATATTATTGAAGTCGGCACGATTTTAGCGTTTGCCGAAGGCATGAGTGCGGTCAGCACCTTAAGAAAAAATCACCCGAAACATATTTTGGTATGTGATATGAAAACCACCGATGGGGGGGCGATTCTAGCCAGAATGGCATTTGAAGCCGGCGCTGACTGGATCACCGTCTCCGCTGCCGCCCATATTGCCACCATTGGTGCTTGCAAGAAAGTGGCTGACGAATTCAAGCGTGAAATTCAAATCGAATTATACGGCAACTGGACGCTGCAAGATGCACAAAAATGGGTTGACCTTGGCATTCGCCAAGCGATTTATCACCGCTCGCGTGATGCAGAATTGGCTGGCGTGGGCTGGACTGAGGACGATCTGGTGAAAATGCAGCAACTGTCTGATTTGGGGCTGGAGCTTTCAATCACCGGTGGCATTGTGCCGGAAGATATCCACCTGTTTGCTGGCATTCGCAACGCAAAAGCCTTCATCGCTGGCCGTGCTTTAGTTGGTGAAAAAGGCAAAGCCACAGCAGAAGCGATTAGAGCGGAAATTGCGAAATATTGGTAATGGCTTAATATACTAAGTGAAATAATAAAAGACACTAGCACGAAACCTGCTGCGAATAACAGCAGGTTTTTTATACTTCCGTCAGTTTATATTTAAATTGTAGACTTTACATCGACCAATAACGTTGTAAAATTCGTCTAAGGTCGTTTTGACTAAAGGAGAGGATAATGGAAAATACAGCACAAATCCCAGTTGGTGCAATTAAAACCTTTGGTGTTTATGGCATTCCATATCAGGTTGGTGAACAAGCTCAAGTATTACCGGACGGGGATATTTTAGTTAATATCACGCTGATCGAAAGTGGTGAGCAAGAGATTTATAAATTATCCAAATTATTGGAAGATCCTGAGGCGAAATAGTTTCATGTATGCAATTTCATTTGATTTAGTTGTCGCAGATACTGAAAAAAACCATCCTAAAGGCGTGGCTCAGGCTTACTTTGATATTGGTAGTACCTTAAGAAAATTTAGATTTGAACGGGTTCAAGGAAGTTTATATATCAATTCAGATGAAAATATGGCAAATTTATTTCAAGCAATGAGCGCACTCAAAATGATGGAATGGTTTCCTGACTCGGTTCGTGATATTCGTGCTTTCAGAATTGAGCAATGGTCGGATTTCACACCAGTTGTTAAAAGCTAATACCAGTTGTTAAGCTAATAAAAGTGCAGAAGTTAATTTTCTGCACATCACAATTTTTTCTGCATAACAAATACTCATCAGCTACAAATCTGTTTTCCATAACTCAGCAAATTTGACTTTAGCTTTCAAATATTTAGGCGCAACCACCATGCTGCAATAGCCGGTGTTGGGGTTTTGTAGGAAGTAGCCTTGATGGTAGGCTTCAGCCGGATAAAATGTTGTGGCAGGGCTGATTTTCGTCACAATTGGAGCGCTAAAGTGCGGTTGCAGCTCGGCAATGGTTTGCTCAGCAAGCTGTTTTTGCTGATCGTTTAAATAAAAAATTTCGCTGCGATATTGTGTGCCGACATCGTGATCTTGACGGTTTAGCTCGGTTGGATTGTGAATCGCGAAGAAAATAGCCAACAGCGTTTGGTAGCTGATCTGCTGTGGATCAAACTCGATTTTCACCGCTTCGGCGTGTCCGGTGTCGCTATCGCAAACCTGACGATAGCTTGGGTCGACGAGATGTCCGCCGATATAGCCCGAAACCGCACTTTGTACCCCTTGTATTTGGTTATATACCGCTTCGATACACCAAAAGCATCCGCCGGCAAAAATCGCTGTTTGCATCATCTTTCCTTATTTATAACCCGAGGGTCTGTTGATGTTTGTTTATATTTTGCGTGAAAGTACGGTAGCGCACAAGCAAAAAATCGGGCGATTAAAAACCAAAGCCTTGCAGAATTGTGCGGTTTGGCGGAAAAGCTATTGTAATCCCCCGCAAACCTTGATATTGTCAGCGCATTTTATGATGTCTTGATGTTAATTTTGATTAACGAGCACGCTGATTGGAACACGCTGATTGTGAAGCTGCAAAGTGCGGTCAGACAACATTGAAAAGTATTAACGTATAAGAATAGGAAGAAAATGAGCAAATCATTAGTGATTGTCGAGTCCCCGGCGAAAGCCAAAACAATCAATAAATATCTAGGCAAAGATTATGTAGTGAAGTCCAGTGTTGGACATATTCGTGATTTGCCGACGGCGGGATCGTCAAATGGTGAAAAACGCAAAGCGGTTTCGACCAAAGGCATGAGCGTGGAAGAAAAAGCAGCATTGAAAGCTGAACGTGACCAAGAAGCATTGGTGAAACGCATGGGCATCGATCCTTATCATGGTTGGAAAGCTAACTACCAGATTCTGCCGGGCAAAGAAAAAGTGGTTGCCGAGCTGAAATCACTGGCGAAAAAAGCGGAACATATCTATCTGGCAACCGACTTGGATAGAGAAGGAGAGGCGATTGCTTGGCACTTGCGTGAAGTGATTGGTGGCGATGATGCTCGCTATAGTCGTGTGGTGTTTAATGAAATCACCAAAAATGCCATCAAAAATGCGTTTGAAAAACCAGAACAGCTGAATTTAGATCGAGTCAACGCACAACAGACTCGCCGTTTTCTGGATCGTGTGGTCGGCTTTATGGTTTCCCCGTTGCTGTGGAAAAAAGTGGCGCGTGGGCTGTCCGCCGGACGAGTGCAATCAGTAGCGGTAAAATTGCTGGTCGAACGAGAAAGAGAGATCAAATCGTTTGATCCGAAAGAGTTTTGGGAAGTGGCGGTTGATACGTTGACTCAACAGCAACAAGGCATTCGCTTAGATGTGACGCAATTTAACGGCAAAAAGTTTGAACCGGTCAACCAGCAGCAGGCTGATGTTGCAGTTGCGGCCTTACAAAAAGCCGATTACATGGTCAGCAGCTTAGAGACCAAACCGACCAGTTCAAAAGCGAAAGCACCGTTTATCACTTCGACATTGCAGCAGGCTGCCAGCACGCGCTTAGGTTTTGGCGTGAAAAAAACCATGATGATGGCACAACGCCTGTATGAAGCCGGTTACATCACCTATATGCGTACCGACTCCACCAATTTGAGCCAAGATGCGTTGAATATGGCTCGCAGCTATATTGAAAAGCAATTCGGTAAACAATATTTGCCGCAACAGCCAAATTTTTATTCCAGCAAAGACAATGCACAAGAGGCGCATGAAGCGATTCGTCCGTCAGATGTGGCAGTGAAAGATAAAGATCTAAACGGCATGGATAAAGATGCCGTGCGGTTGTACGACTTGATTTGGCGCCAATTCTTGGCGTGTCAAATGCCGCCGGCACAATATGATTCAACCACACTCAGCGTGCAAGCTGGCGAGTACGAACTGAAAACTAAAGGGCGGATTTTGCGCTTTGACGGTTGGACCAAAGTGCTGCCGATTATGGGGAAAAGCGCAGAAGATCAAGTATTGCCGCAAGTGGCGGTCAATGAAAAATTAAATTTGAGCCAAGTCATTCCACAACAACACTTCACTAAACCACCGGCACGTTACACCGAAGCGGCATTGGTGCGTGAATTGGAAAAACGTGGCATCGGGCGACCTTCGACCTATGCTTCGATTATTTCTACGATTCAAGATCGCGGTTATGTGCGGGTCGAAAACCGTCGTTTTTATGCCGAGAAAATGGGCGAGATCGTCACTGACCGTTTGAATCAGTCGTTCAGTGAACTGATGAGCTATGATTTTACTGCCAATATGGAAGATTCGTTGGATCAAATTGCCAACGGCAACGCCAATTGGAAAACTGAGTTAAATCAATTTTTTAGTGATTTTTCACAAAAGTTGTCTAATGCTGAATTGGACGAACTTGAAGGCGGCATGACCCCGAACAGTCTGGTCGAAACGGAAATCAAATGTCCGACGTGTGGACGCAATATGGCGATTCGTACCGCCAGCACCGGCGTATTTTTAGGCTGTACCGGCTATGCGTTACCGCCGAAAGAGCGCTGCAAAACCACGATTAATCTGATTCCGGAAGCGGAATTGTTGAATGTCTTGGACGATGATTCCGAAACCGATGCCTTGCGCAAACGCAAACGCTGCCCGAAATGCCACACCGCAATGGACAGCTATCTGATTGACGGACAGCGTAAACTGCACATTTGCGGTAACAACCCAAATTGTGACGGCTATCTGATCGAGCAGGGCGAATATAAAATCAAGGGTTATGACGGTCCGGTGGTCGAATGTGACAAGTGCGGTGCGGAGATGCACCTGAAACTGGGGCGTTTCGGTAAATATATGGGTTGCACCAATTGCAGTAATACCCGCAAAATTTTGAAAAACGGCGAAGTGGCGCCGCCAAAAGAGGATCCTGTGGCTTTCCCTGAGCTGCCGTGTGAAAAATCCGATGCCTATTTTGTGCTGCGTGATGGTGCCAGTGGCGTCTTTATGTCGGCACATAATTTCCCGAAATCCCGTGAAACTCGCGCCCCTTATGTTGAGGAACTGGTACGATTCAAAGAGCGGTTACCGGAAAAATTCCATTATTTAACTGAAGCGCCAACTGTTGACTCAGAAGGAAATAAAACGATAGTACGTTTCAGCCGCAAGGAAAAACGTCAGTATGTAACTTCTGAAAAAGACGGCAAAGCGACTAAGTGGATAGCCGATTATCTTAACGGACAGTGGATCGAGCGAAAGAAATAGGGTCTGTTGATCTTTTAAGTATATTATTTGAGCTAAAACTAATCCTTTTAGCCTAGCACGGCGAAGCCGTACTAGGTTACGCATAGA
>VDHG01000045.1 GCA_006228005.1 Testudinibacter crocodili | reverse complement strand
TATAAAACTCACTCAAAGCCTTATACTGTAAGGCTTCAAGCGAGTTTTGACCAACCCTTTTGTCTACTATGCCTACATGTATAATATTAAATTAGACACTTAAATCTTGTTCATTAATTTGAAAATCTTTAATATCTAATTTTTTTACAATAGCAGGTAGCACTTGATGAATTAACCGCATTCCTTGTAGTAATTCGTTCATATAAATATCAGGATGAATCATATCATTATTAAATCCCAAGCTTTCTCGCTCTGCTTGGTGACCTATTGTGTTATGATCATCAGATACTAAATTCATTAATTCAACCTTCAATGGGATATTAGCTAGAAAAGCTTTATGTTTAATAGCATTTATCCATTTTCGATACTGTGTTGTTGTTTTAAATTTAAACTCTAAAAAATTAGGTGCTATAGTTTCGGAGATATCTATTTTACATACTGCCAAATCAATCAAACAACTTTCAATTTGGCTTAGCTCGTCAAAAAATTCTATGTCATCATTAAACATTAATTGATCAATATAAGCTGCATAAAATCCATAAATATCATTCAATGCTAGAAATGTTTGATAGATTATATTTGTTAATGAATTTTCTTCTATGTCATCTATTAAGTTAAAGTAAATATCATCATCTCCAGACATAATATTATTATAATCAAGTAGAAATTGGTGAGGAAAAGATTTAGGAATCTCTATACCAATCTCTTTTAAAATTCGAAACATATCTGAACTTAATATTTCTAATTCATCTTGCAATGGTATCGTATTATACCCCGTCTCAGCTTGCTCCTCTGCTAACTCGGCAATAAAGTGGATAAGTCTATCCCAATTTCGAGCATTCTCTATTGAACCAACAAGTAAAATAAAACTTGGATCAAGATTATCTATTTCTAGTATTTTTTTTAGCTTTTCTCTTGATTCAAATGACATATATTCGCCTTTTTTCCATTTACTGATCTGAGTAGGCGACACAGCTAATTTAACTGCAAGCTCTTTTTGAGTGCAGGAGAGTAAATCTAATGCTAATGTAATTAAATCATTGTTCATATACCTTCCTTATTTATTTAGTAAATATAAAAATAATTTACTAAATTATAATCTTCCTGTTGTATATGACAAGAAGTTTTTGCATTGTTTGCAACAATAAAGGAAGAATAAATTTATCTATTTGATTTAAAATTAATTTTTTTGATGAATTTGGAGTTTTATAGCATTAAAAGCGGGAGGTTTATACGAATTTCGCCTTCTTGAGCGTCGAATGCTGCGTTTCTCAAGAAAGCGAATCAATGTAGTTTAAATTTCTAATCTATTGACCAACCTCACTAATCTTAACCGGTCTGCCCTCTTCCATCGATTTTTTCGCAGCCAGTGCTATCAACACCGGTTGCAAGCCGTCGTCGCCGTTGACAACGGTCGGTTTGTCGTTGACCACCGAATCGACGAAGCAGGAGATCTCGTCGGCGAAGGATTGCATATAGCGCTCAAGGAAGAAGTATTTCGGTTTTTCCGCTACCACGCCGTTTTCGCCGGAGAAAACCGCACTTGAGCCGGTGTCGTTGCTGATTTGGATTGCGCCTTTCGAGCCGAACACTTCGGCACGTTGATCGTAGCCGTAAACCGCTTTGCGGCTGTTGTCGATTACGCCGATCGCGCCGTTTGCTAATTTCAAGGTGATTACGGCTGTGTCGATATCGCCGGCTTTGCCGATTTCCGGATTGACCAACACGCTGCCGACCGCAAACACTTCGGTCACATTGCTGCCTGAGAGGTAGCGGATCATGTCAAAATCGTGAATCGTCATGTCGAAGAACATGCCGCCGGATACTTTAACGTATTCGATTGGCGGCGCATCCGGATCGCGTGAGGTCACTTTGATAATATGTGGTTCGCCGATGTCACCGGCGACAACACGATCTTTAATCGCTTTAAAGTTGTGATCAAAACGGCGGTTGAAGCCCACTTGGAATTTCACCCCGGCTTTTTCTACCGCTGCCAACACTTGCTTGATTCTGCCCACATCGGCATCAATCGGTTTTTCACAGAAAATATGTTTGCCGGCTTGCGCAGCTTCGATTGAAATCGGAGCGTGGGTATTAGTGGAGGAGCAGACCAACACCGCATCAATTTCAGGGTCTTGCAGAATTTGTTTGTAGTCGTCATAGACATGCGCAATGCCCATCGATTTCGCCCAAGCTTGCAGCTCTTCTGTGACTTTAATGTCGGAAATCGCTTTGATTTCTGCGCCTTTAACGTATTTGCTGATACTTTCCGAATGCACACGTCCGATACGGCCTGCGCCGATAATACCTACTTTAATCATAATTAAACTCCTGCTACGTCTTTGATGTATTTACGGCCTTTTAAGGCGTATTCAAATGGATTGGCAAGTGCCGGATCTTGTTCGGCTTCCACCACCATCCAACCTTTGTAATCATGTTTTTCTAAAATCGCAAAAATCGGTTTGAAGTCAATCACGCCATCGCCCGGCACGGTGAACGTCCCTTTTTTTACTCCTTCTAAGAAGCTGAGATCGTTGGCTTTAACCTCGGCAACCACGTCATCACGCACATCTTTCAAGTGCACATGGACGATACGGTCAATGTATTTCTCTAATACATCCAACATCGCTTGCTGCGACCCTTCAGAGTAGTAAAGATGACCAGAATCGAACAGCAAATAGACATCATCATTAGTCACTTCCATATAGCGGTCAACCTCTTGTGGCGTTTGGATCCCAGTACCCATATGGTGATGCAGACAGACTTTCATACCTTTTTCAGCAGCAATTTTAGCCAGCTCGTTGTAGCCCTCCGCCAGCAGTTGCCATTCTGCATCGTTGAACACGGTTTTTTCTTTGAAAATCGCTTTTTTCTGACCTTGAATACTGCGGCTCTGTTCTGAACAACCGATCACTTTGGCGCCCATGGCGTGTAAGAAATTCATGTGTTCAATAAAATCTTTGATGGTTTGCTCTTTTTTGCCGTCCACAAAGAAAGTACTGAACCACGCATTACAGATCTGAATGCCGCGCACGTCTAATTTGTGTTTCAGCACTTTTACATCACGCGGATATTTATTGCCGACTTCGCAACCTTCGTAGCCAGCCAACGCCATTTCACTGACACATTGTTCAAAGGTGTTTTCTGCGCCCAATTCCGGCAAGTCATCATTGGTCCAGCCGATTGGGGCGATACCCAATTTCACATTTTCTGCTTTCATCTGTTTGTTTCTCCTTCAAAGGTGATTTTAAATACTTTATTTAACTCGATAATTTAATAACGACGGGCACGGTTAATCTGAATTTCCGCTTTTTGGAAAGCCTCACGCACCCGCTCTTTTTGCGACACTTCTGCCACGCCAACGTGCCACCAACTGCCATAACCATGCACCATGGTTTTCGGCAATACTTTAATGTCGATCAACGTAGAGACTTTCTGTTTTTTTGCCTCTTCAAGTGCGGTTTTCAGTTCTTCTTCGGTTCTGACTTTATAGGTTTTGCAACCGTAAGAGGCGGCGTTCATAGCAAAATCCACCGGAATAAAGCCGGCATCCAGCTGGTTGGTTTGCGGATTTCTGAAACGGAATTCGGTGCAGAAGCTATCCATGCCGTTGCCGATTTGCAAGTTGTTGATGCAACCGTTGGTCATATTGTCCAGCAGGATAATATTGATTTTTTTATGTTCCTGAATCGAGGTGATCAACTCCGAATGCAGCATTAAATACGAGCCATCGCCCAAGAAGGCATACACCTCTTTTTCCGGCTCCGCCAGTTTTGCGCCTAACGCCGCATTGACTTCATAGCCCATACAGGAATAGCCGTATTCCAGATGATAGGTATTTTCGCCTTTGCTTTGCCAAGTGCGTTGCAGATCGCCCGGCAAGCTGCCAGCGGCGGCAACAATAATATCGTTTTCGCCCAACGCCTGATTCAAAATACCTAACACTCGGCTTTGGGTCAGTGATGAACCGGTAATTTGTTGGAATTCCTGATAAACCGCAGCGGTATCCAGTCGGTCATTGACTTCCGGCACAAAGGTTTTGCCACTATAAGTGACGTTATACACCCGGTTTAACTCTTGTTCGAACTGTTGTTTGGCTTGCGCAATCTGAGCATGCCATTGGGCTTGATAACCGACTGCTTGCAGCAGCGGCTGCAACTGTTGCAAACTGGCCTTGGCATCAGCGGTGACTTGCACCCCATCCAATTTATAGGCATCGAAACGGGCGATATTGATATTTAAAAATTCCACTTCAGGGTTTTGAAAAATCCATTTGGACGAGGTGGTGAAATCGGTGTAGCGGGTGCCGATACCGATCACCAAATCGGCTTCTTTTGCCAACAAATTTGCGGACAAACAACCGGTTTCACCCACGCCGCCAACATTAAGCGGATGAGCAGACACCACCGCACTTTTGCCTGCTTGGGTTTCGGCAAACGGAATTTGATAGGCTTCGGCAAAGGCTTTCAGCTCCGCAGCCGCTTCGGAATAACGTACACCGCCGCCACAAATAATCAACGGTTTTTGCTTACGTTTGATCAGTTCCAGCGCTTGTTGCAGCATCGGTTCGGTCGGCAAAGAGCGTTCAATACGGTGAATGCGTTTTTGCAGAAAATACTCTGGGAAATCATACGCTTCCGCTTGCACATCTTGTGGCAACGCAATCGTTACCGCCCCTGTTTCCGCCGGATCAGTCAGCACCCGCATCGCATTGATACAGGCGGTCATCAACTGTTCCGGACGATTGACCCGATCCCAATATTTACTCACCGCTTTAAACGCATCATTGGTGCTGATACTCAAATTGTAGCTTTGCTCGATCTGTTGCAGCACCGGATCCGGTTGCCGGGTGGCAAACACATCGCCGGGCAACAGCAGCAGCGGAATACGGTTGGCGGTCGCCGTGGCGGCGGCGGTGATCATATTGGCAGCGCCAGGGCCGACTGAGGAGGTGCAGGCGTAAATCTGCTTGCGCGCCTTTTGTTTGGCAAATCCCATCGCCGCATGCGCCATGCCTTGTTCGTTGCGCCCTTGGTGTACAATCAGCTGTCCGCTGTCTTGTTCCAACGCTTGCCCCAAACCGAGCACGTTGCCGTGTCCAAAAATGCCAAAAATACCCTTCACAAATTTGCTGACTTTGCCGTCTACTTCCACATATTGGTTATCTAAAAATTTGACGAGTGCTTGGGCAACGGTGAGTTTTTGTGTCTTCATAGATTCTCCTGCCAAAATAATGCGAGCTATCAATGCTACAGTGAATGAATGCTACAGTGAATGTTTACAGTCGCTATTCTACTCAAAATTAATTCCAATAAAATACAAAATGAAATGTAAATTTCATTTTTGCGAGCTGGATCAATTTCTTGATCAAAAAAAGTGAAAAGTGCGGTTTTTTTGGCGAAAACGAGCCACATACGTTGTGACTGAAATCCAGTTAGAAATCGCTTATAAAAAGATTTTTTGAGATCAAGATCCCAAAAAAACGAGTTAACAATAGCAAAATGAAATATTTATTCTAAAATAAAGAAAAACTAAATAGTTTGTTTTGATTGGTGTTATCGCAATTGCAAAACAGTACGCAGTAAATACAGGAGAGGATCATTATGTCACAAAAGCCCGCATCAAAACCCTTAGACCTCATTTGTCTCGGACGGATTGCCGTCGATTTATACGGGCAACAGATCGGTTCCCGCTTGGAAGACGAAACCACCTTTGCCAAATATCTTGGCGGTTCCTCCGGCAATGTGGCATACGGCACCGCGATTCAAGGCTTGAAATCGTCAATGCTTGCCCGAGTGGGCGACGAACATATGGGGCGTTTTCTACGTCAAGAGTTGCAAAGCGTCGGCGCAGATACCAGCCACTTAATTACCGACAAAGAGCGGTTGACCGCACTTGTGATTCTCGGCATCAAAGATAACGAAACCTTTCCACTGATTTTCTACCGTGACAACTGCGCCGATATGGCGATCAGTGCCGATGACTTCAGCGAAGACTACATTGCTTCGGCGAAAGCGTTGGCGATCACCGGCACCCATCTTTCTCATCCTAAAACCCGCCATGCGGTGCTGACCGCACTTGAATATGCCGGACGCAATGGCGTCAAACGGTTGCTGGATATTGATTATCGTCCGGTGTTGTGGGGTTTAACTTCTCTTGGCGATGGTGAAACCCGCTATGTGGATTCACAAGCGGTAACTGATTCCTTGCAAGAGGTGTTGCACCATTTTGATGTGCTGGTCGGCACCGAAGAAGAGTTCCACATTGCTGGCGGCTCGACCGATACTCTGACCGCACTTAAGAATGTGCGTAAATGCAGTCAAGCAACCTTAGTCTGCAAACGTGGCGCGCAAGGCTGCTCGGTGTTCGAGGGCGAAATTCCCGATGATTTAGATGGTGGCTTGAACGTATACGGCGTGCGCGTGGCAGTGTTAAACGTGCTGGGCGCCGGCGATGCCTTTATGTCCGGTTTATTGCGTGGTTATATCAACGGCGAAGGTTGGGAACAAGCCTGTCGCTATGCCAATGCCTGCGGGGCGTTGGTGGTATCCCGTCATGGCTGTGCGCCGGCAATGCCGAGCAAAAAAGAGCTGGATAACTATTTATCCCGTGCCGAATCGGTGCCACGTCCGGATTTAGATGCAACCTTAAACCATCTACACCGTGTCACTACCCGCAAAACCGAATGGAATAATCTGTGTATTTTCGCCTTTGATCACCGCAAACAACTGGACGAAATGGCACAAAAGTGCGGTGCCGATCCAAAACGGATACCATACTTGAAAACGCTGTTGTTGCAAGCGGCACAACAAACCGCCAAAATAGAAGGGGTCGACAACGGACAGTCGGGTATTTTAGCCGACACCACTTATGGTCAAGACGCATTAAATGCGATCACCGGCAAAAACTGGTGGATTGGGCGTCCGATTGAGAAACCAGCTTCCCGTCCACTGGCACTGGAATACGGTGATTTAGGCAGTCAGTTGATCACTTGGCCGCAAGAACATGTGGTCAAATGTTTAGCGTTTTATCATCCACACGATACGGCTGATTTGAAAACGCAGCAAGACCAAAAACTGCTGGATGTTTATCAAGCCTGTTGTCGCACCGGGCACGAACTGCTGCTGGAAATTATTCTGCCGTTGGATATGGAGCAGCAAGAGCACCATTACCATGAAATTGTGCAACATCTCTATAGCTTAGGCATCAAGCCGGATTGGTGGAAACTGCCGGGTATCAGTGCTGATGGCTGGGCAGATTTAAGCCAAATTATCGAAAGCAACGACAGTTACTGTCGCGGCATTCTGATTCTGGGCTTAGATGCACCGGAATCCGTGTTTGACGCAACCTTTAAAGCTGCTGCCAACGCAAAATTGGTGAAAGGCTTTGCGGTCGGCAGAACGATTTTCGCCGAACCCTCCGCCGAATGGCTAGCTGGAAAACTCGACGATCAACAATTAGTTACTGCGGTTTCCGAGCGCTATCAACGTTTGATCCAATTGTGGAAAAAATACCGCACTTGATTGTAATAAGGTCTGTTGATTAACATGAAAAGACACCTTAAGTTACCCAATTTAAGGTGTCTTTGATTTTGATACAGGCTACACTATGCAAATACGCTATGAGGAAAAATACGATGGACAGCTCTTTGATTCCGAACATTGAATGGTTTATTGCCCAAATTGATCCGTTTAATCACCTACCAAAAAATGTCATCAGTCAAATCGCTGCCAATATTGAAATCCGTTACATTGCCGAAGGTGCAGTGATTGCATTTGAAGAACAACGTGACAAACGCTGCTTATATCTGATCCGCACCGGTGCGGTCGAGCAGAAAAAAGCGAATGGCGAGCTGCGGGCAAGATTAGAAAGCGGCAGCGTATTTGGTTTCAGCATCTTTAATCCTCAGGAAGAAGAACATTA
This sequence comes from Testudinibacter crocodili, assembly GCA_006228005.1. GTDB lineage: Bacteria > Pseudomonadota > Gammaproteobacteria > Enterobacterales > Pasteurellaceae > Chelonobacter. Next base: position 55,923 of record VDHG01000045.1, on the reverse strand, counting down.
CACCGCACTTGCGATTGAAAACAGCCTGATTTATCAAGTTCCCTACGCTATCCTACACCAAATTTTACAGCAACATCCTGAATATGCAGAATATTTTGCCAGTGATGCGAATATTCGCCTGCATAAAGCTGCACAAGCCCATTTAGCGCAAGACCAAAGCAATCTTTTTATGCAATCTGTGGCGGAGGTGGCAAATCGCAAAATCGCGCAGGTTGATGCCCATGCCACCATTCAGTACACCGCAGAAAAAATGTGCCAACAGCGCCGTTCATCAGCATTAATCATGCAGGACAAGCAGCTTATCGGCATTGTCAATGATCGCGACATGACCAAAAAAGTGGTGGCACAAGCGTTGGATGTGCAATTGCCGATCACCTATATCATGACCTCGAATCCTCCCACAATTGCTGCCGATGATTCGGTGCTGAATGCGGTCTCGCTGATGATGCAACACAATATCCGCAGTTTGCCGGTGATGGCAGACAATCAAGTTTTAGGTATTTTAACCGCCACCGATTTAGTCCAGAAAAACAGTACTCAATCTATTTTTTTGATTAACCATATTTTTCAGGCAGATTCACTGCCGTTATTGGTTAATCTGGCGCAAAAACGGCAGGCGCTGTTTGCAGCCTTGGTTAATAGCGGTACTCACTATCAGCATATTATGCAAGTGATGACGTTGATTGCCGACGCCTTCAACCAAAAATTGCTTATGATGGCAGAACACTACTGCGGCGTGGCGCCGTGTCGCTATGCGTGGCTGGCTTCCGGCTCCCAAGCCCGTTATGAGATTCATCCGCTGTCAGATCAAGACAATGCAATCATTACTGAACGGAAATTAAGTTTTGAAGAGCAGCGTTATTTTTTGCGGCTGGCTGAATTTGTCAATGACGGGCTAGACAAGTGCGGTTATGAAAAATGTTCCGGTGGCTATATGGCATCGAATCCGAAATGGTGTCAATCTTTGGCAGAGTGGCAACAAGATTTCCGCCACTGGATTCAGAATCCGGAGCAAGAAGGATTACTCAATGCGTCGGTTTTGCTCGATTTGCGTGTCATTTATGGTGCGTCAGATTTGGGCACCGAGTTACAGCAATTTTTTATCCAATTAATTGGACAAAACAGACGTTTTTTAGCCTTTTTGACGGCTAATGCGATCCGAGTTAAACCACCACTGAATATTTTCAGGAATTTTGTGCTGATCAAAGACGGGGAGCATAAAAACAAGCTGAATCTAAAAAAACGCGCTATCAGCTTATTGGTCGATTTAGGGCGCATTTATGCGCTGTCTGCCGGCATTGTGCAGGCATCTTCGACCGAAGTGCGGTTCAAAGCATGTTATCAAGCCAACGTTATCAATCAAGCCACTTTGGACGATATTTTAGCAGCATACCACTTTGTGAGCGAAGTGCGGTTTAAATATCAAGCGCTGGCATTGCAGCAGCAACAAGCACTTACCAACCATATTGTCCCCAATGATTTAACTTTGTTTGAACGTAATAATCTGAAAGATGCTTTCCGTTTAATCGCCAAATTGCAGGAAGCGGCAGAAATGCGCTTTTCGCAAAAAGGGCTGCTGCGATGAAACCACTTTTCAAGCGCTGGCGGCAGCGATTTGATCCTTTGGCAAAACTGGAGAAACAACGATCAGCATTATGTACTCAACACCAATGTCCACCAGCACTATTACCGCTGTTTGCCGCCGCTTATCCGCACGCCGACACCGATCTCAACTCGTTGTCTTATCTGGTGATTGATTTTGAAACCACTGGGCTGAATCCGATGGTCGATCATATTCTCAGCGTCGCCAGTGTACCGATTGACGATTCTTGCCTGAAATTGTCTGAATCTCGCCATGATTTTGTAGCACAGCAGCACATTAAACAAGATACTGCGGTGATTAACCATATCGTACCGCAAATGCTGCAAAGTGCGGTCAGTTTGGATCAGGTGATGGCGCAGTTATTTACACAGATGCAAGGACGCATCGTGATAGCGCACGGTTCAAATATAGAAAAGCGCTTTATTCAGCACTATTTGGCAATGAAATATAAATTGCAGTCGTTTCCGTTGCTTTGGCTGGACACCTTAAAACTGGAACGAACTTTCGTCGCCACACAGCAGCAACGAGACTATCAATTGGGCTGTGTGCGCCGACATTATGGCTTGCCGGAATATATTAATCATAATGCCTTAATTGATGCCATTGCCGCCGGAGAGCTGTTTTTAGCACAAATCATTCGTCTATTCGGTTCGCAAGATAAAACGTTAGGGGAAATTTACAAGCGATCGTTATAAACCACATCAAAGTGCGGTTGCTGGCGTATCGCTAAACAATAACCCCGTTCAGCCTAACAAGAACGGGGTTATGAGTTTTGACGGTCTTTGTGTATCAGGCTGTTGGGTTCAGTTGTTTATTACGTTGTTGTACAAAAACATACAGGAAATACAACAAAGTGCCGGCAGCAAAACAATAATAACCAATCCAAACTAAGCTCGGTACGTTATGCGCCATAAAGATATACATGGTTAAAGACAGCAGCGTGATCACCAACGCAACCGGTTTAACATATGCCCAAGGTTCAATGTCCACTTGTTGAGTATAGACTTCTTGATACGGTTGTTCCATTGGCTGAAAGTGCCCGATCAGCAGCATAATCACCACATTGATCACAAACAGCAGCCCCACCAAATGGAAGAAGTGCATATCGACTTTTAAAATAAAGTTACACACAATGTAGGAAACCATCCCGAAAATCAGCCCGAATTTCGCCGCGATCGCCGGCACGCGTTTAGTCAGCAACCCAACTACAACCACGCTTAAAATCGGTGCATTAAATACCCCTTGCAGCTGCTGAATTAAATAAAACAATCCATCCGGCGCATTGGCAACCAACGGCGCTACCACCATCGCCACCACAGCCAAAATAATCCCGACCACCTTACCGACATTCACCAGTTTGGTATCACTGGCATTGGGATTAATCTGCACTTTATACACATTGCGCGAAAACAAGGTCACCGAAGAGTTCAGCGCACTATTAAAGGTGGATAACACCGCCCCGACTACCACCGCCGCAAAGAAACCAACCAACGCATCCGGCAACACCAAATGCACCAAATCCGGATAAGCCTGATCAGGAATATCCAATGTGCCTTGAAAAATATGAAACGCAATGATACCGGGCAGAATAATCAGTAAAGGTCCTAACAATTTCAGAAAAGCACACAACAGTACCCCTTTTTGCCCTTCTTTCAGATTTTTAGCGCCTAAAGCACGTTGAATAATCGATTGGTTAGTGCACCAGAAAAACATATTCGACACAATCAAGCCAGTAAACAGCGTTGAGAATGGCACCACAGAATCCGCAGCACCAATAGAATTAAAATGATCCGGATTGGCGTGATATACCTCTTTTAACCCATTCCAAGCGTTACCATCACCAACGTACATCAACCCCAAAACAGTGACCATAATTCCGCCGACCAACAAGCCGACGCCATTGATGGTATCTGAAACCGCCACCGCTTTCAGCCCGCCGAAAATCGCATAAATCGAACCCAAAATGCCAACACCCCACACCATGATCCAAAGTGCGGTCGTCTTATCCACGCCAAAGACTTCAGACACCCGAAACAAGCTTTCAAGCGCTAAAGCACCGGTATATAACACAATGGGCAACAACGAAATCACATAACAGCCCAGAAACAGCAATGACGTGATCAGCAACGTGCCTTTATCGAAGCGTTTTTCTAAAAATTCTGGAATCGTAGCAATGCCGAGTTTTAAATATTTCGGCAAAAAGTAAAACGCAAACATTGCAATGGTAATCGCCGCCATCACTTCCCACGCCATCACAATAAAGCCCGAACGATACGCCAAACCGTTCAACCCAACCAAATGCTCAGTAGATAAATTGGTCAGCATCATCGAACCGGCAATAAACACCGCAGTTAACGAACGACCGGCAAGATAATATCCTTCAGAATGGCTGAGATCGTCATGTCTGGTGTACCACCAGGCAATCAGCGCCACCATGGCAGTGAAGCCGACGAATGATATAAACGCTAGCATAAATTCTCCTCGTATCTCGATAAACAATCGGTTTTAATAACAATCACCATTTCATTTATGAAATATACGTTTCGAATTAGATTTGCGCAATTGCTAATCTTTCATTTTGCTATCGAGATCAAATTTTAGAAGATTATTTATATAATAAGCAGTAAGCTTAGCTATATTTTAGTCCGCACTGCATCAGAATCCAGCTATTATGGAAAATTTATTTCATATTGAATGGAGTTTTTAAATTGCATGGAATCTTTAAATGGTCGCCTTGAAAGCTTACACCGATTATTAAAAGTTATAATAGGCAAAAATACTGCGTTTTAGCCACTAAGTTAGCTATACCGCACTTGCTAGAATACTTATAATATTCCCATCGTTGCAAAACCCTTGGAGCAAATCGTGCAAATCAAAAAATCAGTGACGTCGCGGTTGGCGTATAATTTAGTGTTGATTATCCTGCTGTCGGGGCTGTCCACTTGTGTCACCACGCTGATTATGATCAGCAATCATTCCGATGCGGAGATGATCAATGTGTCTGGCTCGTTGCGGATGCAGAGCTATCGCCTGCTACACGAAATGCAATATCAGCCTGAGCTGCTGGAACACGGGGTGAAAACTTATCGCGCCAGTCTGCAAACTCCGACATTGATGAGTCTAGAGCGTTTTTATGTGCCAAGTAAGGTGCAGAGCGCATACCGCACTTTGCTGGAAAGTTGGGCGGTGATGGAACAATATATTCTGCAGCATGAGCCGGAGCTGTATCGACAAAATCTAGAGCGTTATGTCGAGCAGGTCGATAATTTTGTCTCGGTATTGCAAGTTTTCTCCGAACAACGAATTCGTTTCGCGATTTATATTAATATTTTCAGTCTATTGCTGATGATTCTGCTCAGTGCTTATTTACTCAGTTACAGTCGCAAAAAAGTGGTTGAGCCACTACAACGTTTAGTCACTGCCAGCCGGCAGGTACAAAACAGCCAATTTCAACATATCAATCTGGATATCGACAGCGCCAATGAGCTGGGTGAATTATCACGTGGGTTTACCCAAATGGCAGCACAGCTGCAAAAGCTCTATCTTTCTCTCGAAGAGCAAGTGAGTCAAAAGACCCGCAGCTTGACTCAAATCAACCGCACTTTATCAATGTTGTACTACTCCTCCCAGCAACTCACATTACACGAAATCACGCGTGAAAATTTGTTGACGGTGCTGACGCTATTGCAGCAAAACGAAAAGTTGCAAGTGGTGCGCCTGAGCGCAAACGGTAATGAGATGTTTGATTTACAGGCGGGGCAAGAGAGCGACGTGCCTTGGCAAACCACCCGGATTATGATCAACGAGCAACATCTAGGCAACTTAAACTGGCAGCGCAGCGAAGCGTACCCCGATTTACGCACCATCGAAAATATCGCCCAGATGTTAGGACGGGCAATTCACTCCTACCAACTATTGCGCCAGCGGCAGCATTTGATCTTAATGCAGGAACGTTCGATCATTGCTCGCGAGTTACATGATTCGTTGGCACAGGTGCTTGCCTATTTGCAGATTCAATTAACCTTATTAAAACGCAGCATTATACAAGAAGTGGATGCAGCAAAAGCCAACAAAAGTTTAACCATTTTGAACCAATTTGAGACCGCACTTAGCGACGGCTACACCCAACTGCGAGAGCTGCTAGCAACTTTCCGGTTGACTGTCAGCGAGTCTAATCTGACCTTGGCATTGCAAGAGGTGATTGATTCTCTGCAATCTCGTTCTGAAGCAAAAATTGTGCTCGATTGTGCGCTGCCATCACAACTATTGAACGCACAGCAGCAAATTCATCTGTTACAAATTGTGCGCGAAGCGGTACTGAACAGTATTAAGCACGCCAGCGCCTCACTGATTGAAGTGGTTGCCAAAACCAATCCAGATGGCGAAAATGAAGTGCTGATTCGCGACGATGGTATCGGTATTCCGTCACTAAATGAACCGAGCGGTCACTACGGTTTGAATATCATGCACGAACGGGCACAAGAATTAAAGGCCATATTGAATATTCAACGTCGCGCCACCGGTGGCACTGAAGTCAGCTTACGTTTGCCGAACAGCGTTGAATAGCAGCACCAAATAACCATAAAAATAAAATAGGAAATAAAATGACAGAAATCAGTATCCAACCGTCCACAACACAGGATTTAAATCAGATTGTTGCCATTTATAACCAGACGATCGCTTGCCGCCACATTACATCCGATTTAGAACTGATTAGTATTGCCGATCGGCAAGCCTGGTTCGAGTTTCATCAAAATAACCCGCGTTATCCGATTTGGTCGGTACGCACCCATGACAACCACCTTATCGGCTGGGCAACGCTATCGCCGTTTTACGGTCGTCCGGCTTATGGCATTACCGCTGAGGCCAGTTTTTATCTGGACAAAAATGCCCAAGGAAAAGGCATCGGTAGCCAAGTGGTGCGTTTTTTGCAGCAGCAAATGCAGCCACTACAATTTTCAACGCTGTTAGGTTTTGTGTTTAAAGGTAATCCTGCTAGTGTCGGCGTGCTGCAAAAGTGCGGTTTTCAGATTTGGGGCGAACTGCCCAACGTTGCCGATATGCAGCAACATAAAGAAACACTGTTGTTGCTGGGCTATCAGGTCTAAAGCAGATTCTTATTTAACAAGTCATCCGCTCTACTTTAAGTTTTAAACATAGTAAACAGCCAGCGTTACCGCTGACTTAAAAACGGTTTAAACTCTTTTGGCGCCAAGTTTACAAAACAGATGAGAGAGCAAGCAAAAGCCGGTCAACCCGCTGGTCAGCATATTGACCGATATTAATAAACAGACCCACAACCATTGCGCACTGACAAACAACGGGCTGGCGGACAGCCCCAAAAGTAAAGAAAGTAAAATAAATAACCCGCGAATAATACTTATTAATTGCCAACAGCCCAAATCATCACCCTCATCTCGGTCAATCATGTTATTAAAGATTGACCAATTTGTAAAAAACGTGACAATTTTAACCTACAAAATCCGATAAAAATATACCTATCACACATTATTTTTAGATTTTATCTAGGTCTGTATTAACGGAAAGGGCAATCCTTGCAGTATTTACCTTTTTTCTTATATTTTTTGCAGCACTTATTTTTCTTGCCCATGACAACAACTGATTATATTTTATCCGCCAGTGATCCTGCTTCTCCGCCAAACGCTTCGAGTAACCGTTCGCTGAGCTGCGCCAAGATTCCGCTCATTAAAATAAAATCCGCATCAAAGCGCTGTGCGTAATCCTCTTTCAGAATGTCATCATTTTTCTCACGCACCGTATCGGCAAATTTCAGACGTTTCAAACTGCAATCCTGCGCAAACACAAAGCTCAAGTGCGCTTCCCATTCCAGCGCCAGCTTGGTGATCTGCTTAGCTGCGGCAAAATGGTTCTGCATTTCGCTGCTCTCCAAATCCTGTTGTTTACAGCGAATCACCGAATCATCGGTGGTCGAGGTCAATTCGGCTTCGCCCAATGCCGTCAACCACTGCGGCAGATTGTCATTGGCGATCCAGTCGGTCATCACCGCTGCCGGATCATTGGCAAATGCCAGCGGCACCACCGGCAGTGATCCCAACGATTTACGCAGTAATGCCAGCGCATCCTCCGCCCGTTTTGCCGAGGCAGCGTTGACATAAACCAGATCATTATCGGCATCAATCCAAAGTGCGGTTTGCTGTTTTTTACTGAAAGCGCGTGGCAATAATTCGTTGATCACATCGTCTTTCAGTGCCTGTTTTTCCACTTTGCTCAGTTTGCGTTGCTCCTTTTGTTCCACGCTTTCAACTCGCTGCTCCAGCGCTTGTTTGATCACCGCCGCCGGCAGGATTTTTTCCTCTTTTTGTGCCAACAACAAACACTGTCCATTCACACTGAAGTGTAGCAAATCACTGCCGTTCAACGGCGATGCCCAACCGAATTTGCTTTGATCATGGCTACCGCACGGAAAAAATGCCTGATGTGGCAACGCCGCGTCCAACACATGGCTCGACCAGTCCAATTTTTTACTTAAACGGTAAACCATGACATTTTTAAACCAATACATAAATCTCTTTTCCTGCTTATGTTAGAATGCACAATATTGTAACAGACCTTGTTAAGGAAAAATGTATGCAACAAAAATTAATTGCATTTATCGGCGCGGGTAATATGGCCCGTGCGATTATTTTGGGCTTGCTGCGCAGCGGCTATCCAGCGCAGAAAATCATTGCCACCAATCCAAGCGACGGCAAGCTGGTAGCCTTGGCGGAACTAGGGGTGCAAACCTCGAATGATAACCGCTTTGCAGTTGAGCGGGCGCAAGCGGTGGTGTTGGCGGTAAAACCGCAACTGATGGCAGCCGCCTGTGCCGATTTCGCCGATTTGGATCTCAGCCGAACACTACTAATTTCAATTGCAGCTGGAATTTCGGTCAAACGTTTGAACACATTATTACCCAGCGCAACAGCGATAGTCAGAGTGATGCCAAATACGCCGTCACTGCTATCCGTCGGTATGGCTGGGCTGTTTGCCAATGCCAAGTGCGGTGCTGATGACCGCATCTTTGCGGCTGATTTAATGTGCTCGGTCGGAGAAATTTGCTGGTTGCAACAGGAAAGTGAAATTAACAGCGTGATTGCCGCTTCCGGCAGCAGCCCGGCATATTTCTTTCTGTTTTTGGAAGCAATGCAGCAGCAAGCGATCAACATGGGCTTAGATCCTGCCACCGCGCGGCAATTGAGCCAGCAAGCCATGCTGGGCGCAGCACAAATGGCGATCGAAAATTCGCAATTGGAACTGGCAGCGCTGCGCCAACAAGTGACATCCAAAGGCGGCACCACCGCCGCTGCATTACAGGTTTTTGAACAACGTCAGCTGAAGCAGATTGTTGCCGAAGCCATGCAGGCAGCCGTTGCCAGAGCCGAAGAGATGGAGAGCCTGTTCTGATATGTTTCGCACCTCGCCCTTTGTTTGGTTAATTTGTAGTTTTATCGGCTATTTCGCCACTTATGGTGTGGTTTTGCCGTTTTTGCCGGTCTGGCTGAAAAGCTACCACTATTCGGAAGAGACCATCGGCATCGTGGTCGCCTTCTCTTTTCTATTTCGTTTTGCCGGCAGTATGCTGTTTTCACAATGGGTCAAACAGCCTTCGGCTTTAATTTCGATGCTGCGCCTGATCGCTTGGTTCAGTCTCGGCTTGGTGTTGGCCATTGCCGCCAGCACCGAAATCGCTTGGTTGCTGATCGCACTGATTTGGTTGTTCAATGCGGTGTTTGGCGCCGGTATTCCATTGACCGATGCTTTGGCAGGCAACTGGCAACGCCAAGTGAGCTTAGACTACGGCAAAGCCCGCTTAACCGGTTCACTGGCGTTTATCGGTGCTAACTTGCTCGGTGGCTATGTGTTGGGCATTTTCGGCGATCAAAGTATGATTTGCCTGGTGATCGCACTTTTATTGGGTTATGGCGCTCTCCAGATGCTATCGCCCAATCCGTATCCGCAAAATCCGGACAATAGCCAAAAAGTGCAAGCCAATGTCAGTTATAAAACCATTTTAGCCAATAAACAGATCCTGGCGTTGTTGGCGGTTCTGGCGCTGCTCCAAGGCAGTCATGCCGCTTATTATGCTTATGCCGTGTTGTATTGGGCAGAATTAGGCATCGGGGTTGAACTCAGCGGTTGGTTATGGGGTGTCAGTGTGGCAGCAGAAGTACTGGTGTTTTTCTTTGCCGGGCGTTTGTTAAAAAACTGTTCGCTCTACTCGCTGCTACTGTTCACTACGGTGGTGGCAGTGTTGCGCTGGCTCGGTATGGGATTGGCAGAACACTTTATCCCATTCTTGCTGCTGCAAACCCTGCACGGTATCACGTTCGCATTATGCCACTTTGTGACGATCCGCTATATCACTGGCTGTCCGAGCAGTTATATTGCCAAGCTACAGGCGCTGTATAACGGCGTTTGCAGCTGTTTAAGTGTCGCCCTGTTTATGCTGTTTGCCGGGGTGGTGTATCGTTATAATCCGGTATGGGCGTTTTATTTGATGGCAATGTTAGTATTACCAAGTTTTGTATTGCTGCAAAAGGTGAGAAATCCGCAGCGCGTTGAATAAAGTGAAGTAAATTGGATTGTGTTTGGTGGGAGATTACACAAAAATCCCCAATAATAGCGCAATAAAAATCCCCATGCCGAAGTAGTTGTTGTTAAGAAACGCCTTAAAACAGTCGGCACGGGTGCGTTCGCGAGTGAGTTTGCATTGATACACAAAGCAAAGTGCGGTCACGGCAACCGCCGCATAATACAACGGGTGCAGCTGCGCCAAATAGCCGATAGCGGCAAACAATATTAAGGCGACAAATTGCAGTAATGCAATGATTTTATTGTCATATTGTGCAAATAAAATCGCGGTGGACTTCACCCCGATCCGCAAATCATCATCACGATCGACCATCGCATATTGGGTGTCGTACGCCACCGTCCACAGCAGATTGGCAAAAAACAGCAGCCAACACAACAGGGGCAACGCCCCACTAACAGCGGCATACGCCATTGGAATTGACCACCCGAACGCCGCACCCAACACAAATTGCGGCAGATGGGTGTAGCGTTTCATAAACGGATAGACAAATGCCAATACCACTGCGATAAACGACAAAAAAATCGCATAGCCATTCAGGTTCAGTACCAATAGGAATGAAAGTGCGGTCAGCACTACGAACAAGATTTTCGCCTCTTTTTCACTGACTTCGCCGGTTGCTAACGGACGATTTGCGGTGCGTTTGACACTGCCGTCAATGTGGCGATCGGCATAGTCATTGATCACACAACCGGCAGCACGCATCAGCACCACACCCGCGACAAAAATCAGCAATATTTTAGTATCCGGCACTGCCCCAGCTGCCAAAAACAGCGCCCACAGCGTCGGCCATAACAACAGCAGCGTGCCGATGGGGCGATCCAAGCGCATTAAACGGGCGTAGGCATGTAATTTTCGGGTTAATACTTCGGGCATTTTCGTAATGGTTTGTTATCGAATAATGAGTGGCGTTTTGTGTTACGCCTATCATCGCTATCAATCAAATATGGACGCTATCTTACCGCAAAATAAGTAAAAATACTCTGCATACCCACGAATTTTTGTTTTTCAGTTTTGTTTTTTGCGGGCTACTCGCTTTCCGTCTAGCCAAGCTATTGCACTGCCAAGCAGCAAACCGGAAATATGTGCCGCATTGCCCACCTGCAAATTCAGCAATGGCCCCACAAAACCAACCGCAACCCCCGCCAACAACAGATAGATAAATCCACTCGGCAAGCTGAATCGACACAGCGGATCAACCCGACTCATCACATAAACGTAGCCCAAGATCGCAAAAACCACGCCAGACAGCCCGAAAAATGCCGGTCCACTGAACACATTTTGGGTAATACCGCTGATCAGCGCGGCAGCCAAAAACAGTTGCAACACTTTGCCTGAGCCGCAAGAGCGCTCAATCATCGCACCAAAGACCAACCAATAGGTCAAATTAAAAACAATATGGCTCAGTGACAAATGCACCAACGCATGGGTGAAGAATCGCCAAATTTCGCTATATTGGCGGCTATTTTCTGGGAAATGCGCCGATAAATACAGGTCGGTCTGATAATCGCTCAAACTTAGCAGATATGCTAGCACGCAAATCAAACCGATCAGCGCCGTTACCGGGGCGGTGACAACTGAATTCCATCCGCTACGCCATTGCGAAAAATTGGGTAACAGCGACTGAAAGCGCCCTTTCAAAGAATAGGTTTGCCCGTCTTGCCAACTCGCCTGCATATACTTTTCGGCAAACGGCGTGTGCCGATATTGCTCTGCCTCATTTAACAGCTGGCTCAGCTGCGGATCATTCTCTTCCAGCGCCAACAAATAGTACCCTTGCTGTTGATATAACGGCAAATCACGCTGATATTCACGGCGGATATAGTCACGAAAGCGCAGTGCCAATTCCGGCTTGTCAGTACTTAAAATTATTTTGGTCATAACGTTTTAGAAAACAGGATTAGAAAAACCACAAAGTTACGCTATACTAGCGCCTTGCGTAACAGATTGAAAGAGATACTAGGAGAATGTCAGGTGCATAACCAACCACAATTAAACGGCTTTTCCAGCTTTGCTTGGGCCACCGCACTTTTTTGCCTGCCAGCGATTCTCTGGCCACTGGCACTGTTGGTTTCGCCATCGGTCGCCGATAATCCAGCACTTAGCAGCCGTGCGGTATATTGGTTTTCAACCGCACTTTGGGTTTATCCGCTAGGGTTATTCGCTACCGCACTTTTATTGGCAAAATTGCGGCGTACCGCACCACAAGCTGCATGGTTACTGCTCTTGTCAGCATTTATTGCTTTTTACGGCTTCCTCGCCTATTTGATTATCCGGGTTTGGCACTAGATTAACACTTATTCACTTTGCAAATCACTTTCATAAGGCAAGCCGGCACGCAGCCAACCTTCAAATCCACCCTGCACACTGGCAACATGGTCGAAGCCTTGTTCAATCAAAAAATGGGCGACATTCAGACTGCTAACCCCGTGGTAACACATCACCACAATCGGAAAATCATAATCATAGCGATCTAAGAATACACCGTAACTTTGATTAGTGAGATGAAACGCTTGCGGCGGACGACGGTAGCTGAAATTCTTCAGATCGCGAATATCTAGCAATACCGCCTGATTATCCTGCACCTGCTGCCACGCCTGCTGTGCAGTTACTGTTGCAATTTCGGTGGTCATAAAATACCTTTATCAAGAAAAAATTTAACAGAATGTTAACAGCTAATTTTAAGAAAGAAAAGTGCGGTTCAACGCTCAGTTTTGTTGCTATTCAGCAGAAACATCAGATAGCCACTGAGAAAAATCAGCAGATAACCGAGCCAACTGAATAGATCCGGATATTGATCAAACAGCAGCATACTGAAAAACGCCGCAAAGATCACCGAAGCGTACGAATAGAGCGACACCTCTTTGGCGCTGGCGTAACGATACGCCAAAGTAATCCCGAACTGCCCAACTGTTGCCATCACGCCGGATAGCAACAAATAGCCCAATTGTGCCAGCGACATCGGCTTAAATTGCCACACCACAGCAGGCAGCAACACAATGGTTGAAAAAAATGAAAAGAAAAACACAATGGTATAAGGCGATTCAGGACTTGGACTCAGCGCTAATACCCGCAGCATCAGATAAGCCGCTGCAGCGAAAATTGCACCGCCAATTGCAATCAGCGCCGGAAAAAGTGCGGTCTGCTCAGCATTAAAACCGGGTTTGATAATCAGCAGCACCCCAATAAATGCCACCAAACATAATCCTATTTGCCGCAACGAAATTGGCTCTTGCAAAAAAATCGCCGACAGTCCGATCAGCAAAAATGGAGATAGTTTGCTGATCATATCGGCGTCGCTCAGCAACAAGTGGTCGATAGCATAAAACCCCAACAACACACCAAACAAACCAAACACCGAGCGCAGCAGCAAATTGCGCCGATTAAGCGTTTGCCCAAAAAACAACGTGCGATTTTTCCACACCAAATAACCACTCAACAATGTGGCAATGGCGTTACGAAAAATCGACTTCTCCACCACCGGTAAATCCCCAGCCAATTTGACGCACACCGCCATCAGGGTAAAACCCAGTGCTGAAACCAACATCGCAATAATGCCTTTAGCCAGATTTGTCATCGCAACCGCACTTTGCTTTAATTCAAGCTTGCTTAATGGTTTTTATGGGTTGTGCCATACAAAATACGATCGGTGTATGCCATCGCCAACGCTGATGCCAAAAAGCCCAAATGCAGCAGTAATTGCCACATCATCTGTTTTTCCGGCAAATTGCCGACATTGATAAATGTCTGCAACATATGGATTGAAGAGATGCTGATGATCGCCATCGACAGCTTCACTTTCAACACCGAAGCATTCACATGATTCAACCATTCCGGTTGATCGGGGTGATCATCGGTGTTCAGGCGTGAAACAAAGGTCTCATAGCCGCCGACAATCACCATAATCAACAAGTTGGCGATCATCACCACATCAATCAAGTTCAATACCGCCAACATCACCATATTTTCATTCATTTGGTTAAGATTGACCAACAGCTCCCAGAGTGACTTGATAAATTTATAGGCATACACCATCTGTACCACAATCAGCCCGATATAAATCGGCAGCTGAATCCAGCGACTGGCAAAAATAATTTTACTGAAAATTGAGGTTCTTCTGATGCGATCTTGTTTTTCGTTTGTGATATGCATAATGTTCTAAAAATGTTAACTAAAAAAGTGGAAGAAAATTACCTATTTTCGGTTTAAATAGCAAGCTATGCCTGTGAAAATAGCAGACGAAAGCCATAGAAATTCGGTTTTCCGCTAAAAATATAATAAAATAACCGCACTTTGACCAAGAGCGGTCGGCAAGGAGCAGAAAATGTTAAAAAAACTAATATCCACAAGCTTTATTTTACTCTTGATCGGTTGTAGCAACAAAGCAGTAATCGATTTACCCGATTCGCAGCGTGATGCCAAATCCTATGCTATCGCCTATCAAACCACGGTGCAGTCTTTCCAAGGGATTGTAGGCGAGAATTATGAAGTGGATGATTTCACTCGCGGCGCGCAGGCTTGGTATCGTGGTGATATCAAAACCAGCATCGCCAACATTCGCGATCAGCTGTATAACCAGCTGCAAGACAGTGATTTGTATGCCTTTCGTAGCGGTGTTGTGTTTGCCGGCGAGCTGCAAAACAACTTTTCACGGTTAAATCAAAATTGCTGGTCATTGCTGAACAAACCCAGCCTGACCCAAGGTATTTATGATGCGATGCGTGATTTACGCCGTGATCGCGTGCGTGAAGAAAACGATCCATACTTGACGGCTGGAACCGAGCAATTTCTACAAAACTGCCGAAAATAACAGCAAAATGTGATGTAGGTCACTTTTTAGTGATTTTTATTTTGAACTGAAAATCAGAATGGCGAATAATAGCCAACAGATTATATTTGCTGCTTCACTGTTCAAAAATGGGGCAGCAAAGTTTTTTCTCTTTTTGCTGAAACGTTTCATCAAATAATAAGTGTCATACTTTTGCTTTATTGGTAACCGTTGGAAGAGAAAATTTTCTTTTTCTTAAACTATCTACAACAGGAGCATTGAATGTTTAACTTACCGGAACATAACATTCATTTATCAGCAACCGCCGATAATAAACAACAAGCCATCGAAATGGCAGCCAATGCCTTGGCACAAGACGGCTATGTCGCAGCAGGCTATCTTCAAGGAATGCTGGCACGCGAACAGCAAACGTCAACCTTTTTAGGCAACGGCATTGCGATTCCACACGGCACCTTGGAAACCCGTGATCTGGTCAAAAAAACCGGGGTACAGATTTTTCAATTTCCGAATGGAATTGAATGGGGCGAAGGTAATATCGCTTATATCGTGATCGGGATTGCTGCCCGCTCTGACGAGCATCTAGCCTTGTTGCGCCAATTGACCCATGTGTTGGGCGACGACGACACCGCCGCTTCGTTGGTGACGCTGCAAGACAAAGCTGAGTTTCGTGCGATTTTAATGGGCGAGAAAAAAGAGCCAGCATTGCAGCCGGATTTTATCACGCTTGATGTCGAGACCAACAGTGCCCTCACCTTAACCGCCATCAATGCCGGCAAACTAGAAGCCAAAAGTGCGGTTGACGCGCGCTTTGTCAGTCAAGTGATTGCCGATCAAGGATTGGCAATCGGTAACGGCATTGTGTTGAATGACAATGCGCAAGGCAATCAATTTAACGCCGTGGCGTTCAGCCGTGCCAAACAACCGTTCTATAACGCCAATGGCGAAGCGGTGCAAGCCGTCATGACCGTTGCCGCAGTTGATGATCAACTAAATTCAGTTTTGGCACGCCTATTAACTGCCGAAACGCAAACCGCACTTTTACAAGCAAGCAGCGCCGAGCAAATCATCGCCTTGCTGAGCGGAAAATCGGTCAAAGCCGATAACACACAAACCACAACAAGTGCGGTGCAGCAAGTTATCGGCACTTTCACCGTGCGTAACGAACACGGTTTACACGCTCGTCCGGGTGCATTGTTAGTCAGCACCGTGAAACCTTTTGCCGCAAAAGTCACGGTTGAGAATTTGGATCGCCCGACCACTGCCGTGAATGCCAAAAGTTTGATGAAATTGGTGGCACTGGGCGTCGTCGCCGGTCACCGTTTACGTTTCACCGCTGAAGGTGATGATGCCAAAGCCGCGATCGAAGCCATTGGCAAAGCGATTGCCGACGGTTTGGGCGAAGGCGCCGGCATTACGCCGAAAGAGCCTGACAGCATTGAAGAGGTGACAAGTGCGGTTGCAGCAGCAAGCGCCCCCTCTGCCACAGGCGCAGTAAATAGTGACGGACAAATTGAGGGCACCTTCAGCCTGAAAAACGAACACGGCTTGCACGCCCGTCCTTGCGCCCTGTTGGTGCAAGAGGCGAAAAAATTCCAGTCAGCGATCACCGTTGAAAATCTGGATCGTCAATCTGCAGCGGTCAGCGCCAAAAGTATGATGAAAGTGGTGGCGCTCGGCGCGTTGAAAGGGCACCAACTACGCTTTGTCGCCAAAGGCGAAGATGCGCAACAAGCAATTGACGCTATCGGCGCCGCTATTGCGTCGGGTTTGGGGGAATAGTCATGGCAAAGATTGCAACGATTACCCTAAATACCGCTTACGATTTGGTCGGGCGTTTAAAACGCATCGAACTGGGCGAAGTCAACACTGTGGAAACTCTGGGGCTTTTTCCGGCAGGCAAGGGCATCAACGTAGCAAAAGTGTTGCACGACTTGGATGTTGCGGTAGCCGTCAGCGGTTTTCTTGGGGAAGAGAATCAAGGTGACTTCAGCCGTATGTTTCAGGCGTTGAAACTGGACGATAAATTCCAGCGTGTTCCCGGTAAGACGCGTATCAACGTAAAAATCACTGAAACAGAGGCTGATGTCACCGACCTGAATTTTTTGGGCTACCAAATTGATGATGCCAGCTGGGAAAAATTCGTCGCAGACTCGTTAAATTGGAGCCAAGATTTTGATGTTATTGCCGTTTGCGGCAGCCTGCCACGTGGCGTCAACCCGGAACAGTTTACCGCATGGTTAAGCCAATTGGGACAACAAGGTGTGAAAGTGGTGTTGGACAGCAGCCACGCCGCCTTAACCGCCGGACTAAAAGCCAACCCGTGGTTGGTGAAGCCGAATCATCGCGAATTAGAAGCCTGGATCGGCAAACCGCTGCACAGCTTGGAACAAATTATCGCCGCCGCCAAACAATTGAAAGCACAAGGCATCGCCAATGTGATTATTTCGATGGGCGCTGAAGGTTCAGTGTGGCTCAGCGATCAAGCAGTGGTGCAGGCACGCCCGCCAAAATGCGAAAACGTGGTCAGCACCGTCGGCGCAGGTGATTCAATGGTCGCCGGTTTGATTTATGGCATCAGCCAAGGCTGGCAGCAAGCACAAACATTGGCTTTTGCCAGTGCCGTTTCCGCCTTTGCCGTTTCACAAAGTAACGTCGGCATCAGCGACCGCACTTTAGTTGATGACATTTTGCAACAAGTTCAAATTAACGTAATAGAAGGATAATCACATGAACATTCTACTGGTAGAAGATGCCGCTTTAGGCAAAGCGAAAACCTTTTTGGTGCGCCAAGTATTCGCTACCGCCGCCACAAATGCCGGACACAAGGTGGTTGAACGTGCCGCCGATGCCGATATTGCGCTGGTATTGGGCGATAATTTACCGAACGATCCACAACTGGTCGGTAAAAAAGTGTATTTGGCAAACTTGAACAGCGCCTTTGCCGCACCGGAAAGCACCGTTGCCGCTGCACTCACCAAGGCAAGCGATTATGTTGCACCAAGCACCAGTGCGATCAACGTATCCACCAATACTGTCAAAAATATCGTTGCTGTCACCGCTTGCCCAACCGGCGTTGCCCACACGTTTATGTCGGCAGAAGCGATCGAAGCCTACGCTAAGCAACAAGGTTGGAATGTGAAAGTGGAAACCCGTGGTCAAGTCGGCGCCGGCAATCCAATCAGTGCCGAAGAAGTTGCTGCGGCTGATTTGGTGTTCGTGGCAGCAGACATCGACGTGGATTTAAGCAAATTCGACGGCAAATTGATGTACCGCACGTCCACAGGTTTAGCCCTGAAAAAAACCGCACAAGAGTTCGACAAAGCCTTTAATGAAGCCAAAATCTTCACGGCAACTGCCGCAAGTGCGGTTAAACAAGAAGCTAAAGCCGAGAAAAAAGGCGTGTACAGCCACTTAATGACCGGGGTATCGCATATGCTGCCAGTGGTAGTTGCTGGCGGATTAATCATTGCCCTGTCATTTGTGTTCGGAATAGAAGCCTTTAAAGAAGAGGGTACATTAGCGGCTGCGCTGATGAAAATTGGTGGCGGCAGTGCTTTCGGTTTGATGATTCCGGTGCTATCTGGGTATATCGCCTACTCGATAGCTGACCGTCCAGGCTTAACACCGGGTTTGGTCGGCGGAATGCTCGCCAGTTCGATTGGTGCCGGTTTCCTCGGCGGGATTATCTCCGGTTTCCTTGCCGGTTATGTCGCCAAAGCGATTGCTGATCATGTTAAGTTGCCACCCACCATGAATGCGTTAAAACCGATTTTAATCATTCCGTTTATCGCCACTTTGGTTGTCGGCTTGGTGATGATTTATATCGTCGGCGAACCAGTCGCTTGGATCATGCGTAGCATGACCGAATTTTTAACCGGCATGCAATCCGGCAGTGCGATTCTGTTGGGAATTATCCTAGGCGCTATGATGTGCTTTGACATGGGCGGTCCGGTCAACAAAGCGGCTTATACCTTTGGCGTTGGCCTGTTAGCATCCTCCTCCTATTTGCCAATGGCAGCGGTGATGGCGGCAGGCATGGTGCCGGCACTGGGTATGGGCTTAGCCACTTTCCTGGCACGCAAAAAATTCAATGCCAGCGAACGTGAAGGCGGAAAAGCGTCATTCGTGTTGGGACTGTGCTTTATCTCCGAAGGGGCAATCCCATTCGCCGCTCGTGACCCAATGCGTGTGATCCCAAGCTGCATGGCTGGCGGTGCCTTAGCCGGCGCACTTTCGATGTTGTTCGGCGCAAAATTGATGGCACCACACGGCGGTATCTTTGTGCTGGCAATCCCGGGTGCTATTCAACCGGTATTGTTATATTTAGTGGCGATTATCGCAGGTACCGCCCTCACCGGCTTCCTGTATGCCGCAATTAAACCGAATGAAGATAAATTGGTATAATATTTTTCAAACCACCACAAAACCTCAGCTAACGGCTGGGGTTTTTTATTACCAATCGCGTGTGTAAGCCTAGAGTCTGCTGAAACGGTGCGCCGATGCGCAACAACTCCCCCCATGCCGCCATCAAGTAGTGTAAAATTCATCTTCTTCCTCACCGCTATAAATCGTAGCACAGCCTAAAAATTTCTTTATTGCTTTCTCAATATGGTTTGCTATAGTGCATTCGATTTTTACACCTGTTTACAACCAAAAGAGACGATCATGGCATTTGCTTCACTGTTTACCCTATTAGATGATATCACCGCCGTATTAGACGATGTGGCGCTGATGACCAAAGTTGCTGCCAAGAAAACCGCCGGTGTGGTCGGTGATGATCTGGCGCTGAATGCCAACCAAGTCGCTGGTGTGCGTGCCGAGCGCGAGCTGCCGGTGGTGTGGGCGGTGGCGAAAGGCTCGTTTTGGAATAAAGTGATTTTGGTGCCGCTTGCCTTACTGATTTCATCCTTTTTTCCAGTGGCGATTCCGTATTTATTGATGATTGGCGGCGCCTATCTCTGTTTTGAAGGCGTAGAAAAGATTTTCCACAAACTGCTGCATAAACCAGACAACGCAGCAGAAAGTGCGGTCACGGCAGAACTGTCGCCGCAAGAGGAGCAAGCCAAAATCAAAGGTGCAATTCGCACCGATTTTATCCTGTCGGCAGAAATCGTCACCATTGCGCTGGGTATGGTCAGTGACTACAATCTTCTGACGCAAACATTGGTCTTGTCAGCAATCGCATTGGGCATGACCGTGCTGGTTTATGGCTTGGTCGGCGGCATCGTCAAACTGGACGACTTAGGATTTTGGTTAATGCGCAAGCAAAGTGCGGTCAGCCAAGCCCTCGGCAGAGGCATTATTTTTGTGATGCCGCACTTTATGCGCTTGCTCAGCGTGGTCGGCACGCTCGCCATGTTCTTGGTCGGCGGCGGCATCATCGCCCACAATCTCGGCATTCTGCACTACTGGCTAGAGCAGATGAATTGGCTCGAGGGCTGGGCGTTTAACCTCGCCAGCTTGATTATCGGTGTGGTTTGCGGTGCGGTGGTACTGCTTGTCGTGGCTAGCGTCAGTTCTGTGTTTAAGCGCAAAGCCACCCACTAATTAGCTACAACTCACTACCAGAAAACACAAAAGTGCGGTATCAGCCTCAGCCAAGCCGCACTTTCTGTGTAACACCAACCACCTTACAACTGAACCACCAACTTATTATATGCCGTTCTGACTTTTGCCAGTGCCGTTTCCACGCTTTCATCGCGAGCTAAAATCACGCCCAAACGGCGGTGACCATTAACTTCGCCTTTGCCGAACAGACGTAAATTAGTGTTAGGTTGCGCCAGCACTTGTTCTAAATTGCCAAACCGCACTTGCTTGGATTGTCCTTCGACCACGATTGCCTTTGAAGCTGACGGGCTGATCAGATTGATCGGTGGAATCGGTAAGCCGAGAATCGCACGAGCATGCAGGGCGAATTCAGAGAGTTCTTGTGAAATCAAGGTGACCATGCCGGTATCATGTGGGCGTGGCGAGACTTCATTGAAGATCACATTATCGCCACACACAAACAACTCCACCCCAAAAATACCCCGGCCACCCAAGCCCGCCGTGATTTTGCCGGCTATGTGTTGTGCTTTTTCAAGTGCGGTCGCTGACATCGCCTGCGGCTGCCACGATTCACGGTAATCACCGTCAATTTGTGTGTGTCCTATCGGCGGCAGGAAAGTTGTGCCGCCGATATGCCGCACCGTCAGCAAGGTGATTTCATAATCGAATTTGACAAAACCTTCCACAATCACCCGGCCGCCGCCGGCTCGTCCGCCTTGCTGTGCATATTGCCACGCGGCTTCAAGCTGCTGCTCGGATTTGATCACACTTTGTCCATGCCCGGAGGAGCTCATAATCGGCTTAATCACGCAAGGCAAGCCAATTTCTGCCACCGCACTTTGCAATGCGGCAAAATTGTCTACAAAACGGTAATTCGAGGTCGGGATGCCGAGTTCTTCTGCCGCAAGGCGGCGAATGCCTTCACGGTTCATGGTCAAACGGGTCGCTTGTGCGGTCGGAATCACATTAAAGCCTTGCTGTTCCAGCGCCAGCAGCATGTCTGTGGCAATCGCCTCCACTTCCGGTACGATATAATCCGGTTGTTCTTTTTCTACCAAGGCCTTCAGCGCAGCACCGTCCAACATCGAGATCGTGTAAGCACGGTGCGCGACCTGTTGTGCCGGTGCATTTTGATAACGATCGACCGCAATCACCTCCACCCCTAGGCGTTGCAATTCAATCACGACTTCCTTACCCAATTCGCCGGCGCCTAACATCATCACTTTGGTGGCTACAGGCGTTAACGCTGTTCCGATTGTAGTCATAGTTTTTTCCTTGTTAGCTGATATAGAAAAAAACCGAGTGCTGCGACTCGGTTTATAGACGATTAAGGTTGCAGTAACTTCGGATCAAGTGCCAAATCGGCATTGTGATTAACGCCAATAGTGGCTGCCAACACACGGCGGGCGATCTCCTGCGCTTGCGGCAATGAGTGATCGGTATAAGTGCCACATTGATATTCATTGAGTTCAGGAATATCCTTTTGATCAGCCACCTTCAACACATCTTGCATCGATTTTTTCCATGCTTCGGCAACTTGCTGCTCACTTGGTGTACCGATCAAACTCATGTAAAAACCGGTGCGGCAACCCATCGGCGAAATGTCAATAATTTCCACCTGTTCACTGTTCAAATGGTCACGCATAAATCCGGCAAACAGATGCTCCAACGTATGCACCCCGGTCATCGGCATACTTTCAAGGTTCGGGCGGCAAAAACGCAGATCAAACACCGTGATATCATCGCCTTTCGGGGTGCGCATATTTTTGGCGACACGCACCGCCGGCGCCTTCATTTTGGTGTGATCAACGGTAAAACTATCGAGCAACGGCATAATTTCTCCTCAATGCTAAAAATCTAAAAAATAATTTGAACTTTCTATCGGCTGTTTGGTCTTATTATACAAGCAACTTGCAGTTGTTTTCTAATAATTAAGTTGGTTCCTTAGGTTATTTCGCGCTCTCTCGTAGAGCGCTTTTTTTATGGCAAAATTCTAGGGTCTGTTGATCTTTGTTTATAAGTACGCTACGCCTGATTTTGTAACGCTAAATACTGCTCAAAACTGACTTCATCGGCTTGTTCAATCGCCTGTTGCTGCAATACTGAATCTTGCGCGGCTTGTTGAAGTTGTGCTTCACTGAGCGTGCGGTAAGGCTGTGATAAAAACGCCTGTTTGAATTTTTCGGCTTGCTGCTCAGCGAAAGCACCGATGCCCAGCTGCTGGCAATCAGCTAATACTTTTGCCGATAAGGTTAAATCTGGGTCGGCAAACGCTTGGCGCAACTCGCGACAAATTTGGACATATCCCTGTTCCTGCCCGACACAATCGACCACCGCTGCCAATTGCAGCAGATCGTCAAAAATCGCTTCGCCCATCGCTTGCAGTGAATATTCATTCTCATCACAGCCGACACCGATCGTCTGCTGCGGTTTACGCCCTGCCAAAATAACTTTATTCCAGTTTTTGCGGCAACACTGCTGTTCACTGTCGCCCAACGGTGGCGCCTCAGCCAATTCACACCACAACATGAATAGATCCAGAAAATAGATTTGCTGTTCGCTGATACCGACGGCAGAATACGGATTGACGTCCAGTGACCGCACTTCGACATATTGAATTCCGGCGCGCTCCAACGCAGCGACCGCTCTTTCTCCCGGCAAGGTGACCCGCTTCGGACGGATTTGAGCATAAAACTCAGCTTCGCTTTGCAACACATTAGCGTTCAGTTGGCGATATGTTTTAGCCTGCTGTTTACCTGATTGCCAAGCCGCTTGGTCGATCGCTTGGTCAATGGCTTGAAATTGCGGTTCCGGGCGGCGAGTGGCGGCACGCAACGAGGTGGTATATTGGCTCAATTGGTTATAATTAATACCCAGATTCGATTGTGTATCGGTGGTGTAACCCAAATCACTCAAACGCAATGAGGTTGCATACGGCAGATACAAAAAGCCATGCGTAGACCGTTCAAACGGAATCTTGGTTTGGCGTCCTTGCAAAAAACAGCTGCAAATCGCCGGTGAGGCTCCGAACAGGTACGGAATCACCCAACCATAGCGTAGGTAGTTGCGGATCAGGTTGAAATAGCGTGCTGACAACTGATCTTGTTGCTCCGCTTCGGTCAGTTCGGGGAAGCGGCGCTGCCAATACTGTTGGTCAAACGAAAAATTATAATGAATCCCCGCAATAGTCTGCATCAATGCGCCATAGCGATTTCTCAAGCCTTCGCGATACAAGGTTTTATATTGCGCCAAATTCGAGCTGCCGTACTGCGCCAACACAATGTCGCTTTCATCATTGATAAAACACGGCATGCTCATCGGCCAAAACCGCTCTTTGCCCATGTGTTGCAGGCTGAAACGGTGCAGATCCCATAAAAAATCGGTCAGCTCACCGGCTTTTTCACGTACTGGCGTAACAAATTCCATCAGGCTTTCGGCAAAATCGGTGGTGATCCACGGATGGCATAATGCCGAACCTAACTGTGTAGGATGCGGTGTCAATGCCAAATGTTTATCCGGCAGAAAACGTAATGTTTCCCGTTCCAAACCACGTTTGAAGTGCTGTACAGCCTGTGGGTGCTGTTTTAACCATAAAAGTGCGGTATCCAGTTTTGGTAACACGGTGCTTTCCTCGTCTCAGTAAGATTAAAACTGGCTCAGTGCGATCAGTAAAAAATAACGCAGCCCTTTTCCTAATGTAATAAAAATCAAACTAGGCAGCCAGTGTAAACGTAGCCAACCACTTGCCACACACAACAAATCGCCAATAATCGGCAGCCAACTGAACAATAATGCAACGCTGCCGTAGCGAGCAAGCAGTTGCAGCCCTTGCTGCTGTCGCCGATTTAAATGCTGCCATTCCGGCATGCTGACCATGCGCCCGATTGCATAACTGGTCATACTACCGAGGCTATTGCCGACGGTGGCAACCCACCATAAATTAAAGATCGTGAATGCATTGTTTTCAAAAGAAAAACGGTTTAATAACAGCAAACCGCTAAAAATTACTTCCGAATTGCCGGGCAGCAAGGTCGCACTTAAAAAAGCGCTGACAAACATCAGCAGCAACTGGCTTTGCACCACCCAATCCGGCAACCAATTCAGCCATTCACCAGACAAAGCGTCGCTCATCGCTCAGCTTTTAATAAGCGGTTGTCGCGCACATCAAACACGTCCATACCGCCAACATGACTTGCCGTAATCCCAAAATCGCCGTCTTCAAACACCAGACAATCGCATGGCGCCACCCCAAGCAACTCGGCACAACGCAAAAAAGTATCTGCTGCGGGTTTATGATTGGTCACATCATCAGAGGTGACTACTGCGGAGAAATAACCTGCCAACTCAAATTTTTCGATTAAAATCTCAGTCATTGAGCGGTGCGCACCCGTGCCCAACGCCATTGGAATTTTTCCGTTAAAATAGCGCACAATTTCAAAAGCCGGCAGCAATACCGCACTTTGCAACACTCGCTGCACCCCCAACTCACGTTTTTTCTGCACCACCTGTTCCAGCAGGTGCAGCGGCATGCCGCCATCGCGCATAATCGCTTCGGCAATAATGTAAGTGGTTGCCCCGCTCAGTTGGTACATCAGCTCGCCATTTAATGGATAGCCAAAATATTCACCGGTTTCGACCCAAGCCTGTTCATGCGCCGGCATGGTATCGATCAGCGTGCCGTCCATATCGAAAATCAGCCCTTGGTAGCCGCTGATAACCGTTGGGCTTAATATCAAATCCGTCATAAATCCAATCTCTATTCAAGCTTAACTCAGGGCGTAGTCACACACCTTTATATTGCAAATACAGCACCGTTGCCGCCACGCGCGAGTTGACATTCAATTTGCGCAGCATATTACGGATATGCACTTTGACAGTCTCTTCCGAAATAAACAGCATCTCGGCGATCTGCTTATTCGACATGCCTTTGGCAACCCGCTCCAACACCGCACTTTCACGTTCGGTTAGCGAAAGCAGTGGTTCAGGAGAGATTTTGCGTTGCTGTAATTGGTATTGAATCTCAGGACTATAAACAATTTCGCCATGCGCCAATTGTTTAATCTGTTGCAACAGCAGATCGGGTTCACTGTCTTTCAATAAATAAGCGTCTGCACCGGCATCAACCAACGCAAAAATATCAGCCTTAGCATCGGATACCGTCAAAATCCCGATATGGGCTGTTACCCCTTTTTGCCGTAGCTGCTGCAAAGTTTCCAAACCGGTCAAGCCTTTCATGTTGAGATCCAAAATGATCACATCCGGCTCTTGTTGTTGCGCCAAACGAATACCTTCCTGCCCATTACTGGCTTCGCCAATCACTTGAAAATCAGGTTCTAATTCAAGCAGCTGTCTGATCCCACGTCGCATTAACGGATGATCATCGATGATAAGAATACGGTATGATTGCGACATAAATTCCCCACTAGCCAATAAAATGGCTTTTATTATAGCGTTTTTTCAGCAAATTAACGCTATCTTGGATCATAATATTGCAAATGTTGCTGGCTGTGGAACGGCACAACTTTGTTTTCACCATTGTTGGTCGTGATCAATTGGTAGAATTGCGGATAGTTAAAACTGTAGCCTTCAAAACCATCTTCACCGCCAAAACGGCTCATGGTATACATTTTATTAATTTCTTTGATCTTATTCTGCTTCTCATCGTGGCAATGGTAGTACACTTCCGGATTGTTATATTCGTCCAAAATATAAACATTAAAGCTACCGTTACTATTGTCTTCAAAGAAAAATTGCAAAAACCCTTCACTGGCGAATTCGCCGATTTCCAGTGGAAAATGGTATTTATGATGTTTCACTTGCGTATCTGTATTGCGAACGGATTCAAGATCATGGTTATTCGCTGTTTCGCAGCGCACACTACCACCTTCTTCAATTTTCAAATCACGGCTTTCATAGGAGAAATTCCAAACCTTGCCACCCACCTGCAATCGGTTGACCGAACGTTTATTTAAAATCACACCGACTTGAGTATTAATACATTTTTTGATCAACTTCTCGGTTACGGTCAGCATTTCAGCACGATAGCGTTTGCTGTAACAGAAGACCTGTACCGACTCCAACGGATTAGCTCCACGATGGATTTTATGTGCCAGCACTTTCAAACAATTTAAAATAGCATGTTCGCCGGCAAAATGTAACGTGCGGATCTCATTCCAACGATTGCGATAGATCAAATCGATACTGCCAACCAAGCTCTGTTGCTTTGGCCCGAAGTTGAACAAATCGTTAGACGACACACTGCGTCGTTGGTTGCCGTCAATGGCTTCGGTTGGATCATGACTAAGATTGACGGCAACAAACAAGTCACGCAATTCACACGGATGGCTGAGATCCTCATTACTTGGGGGAGCGGTTTGCTGTGCGAGTGACAAGCGCAAATCGGTGACAAATTGCTGAATCTTACCCAACCCGATGGTTTGGCTGCGAATATACAGATGGGTTTTAGCTCCGAGCAAGCCGTTAAAATAGGCCCAAGCTACCAATTGGCTAAGATTTTCGGCATATTCCACATAACGCTCATTTGAACTGGAGACTCGCTGCAAACAGCAATTGATCAGATACCAGCCTTCTTTAACCGCACTTGAATGACGAACTTCGACAAACATCAGCTCTTTCTCGGTGATGTTGTCGGCAATTTCGCGATTAAATAGCGTAACTTTCTCCGGCAGCACTTCAAATGCGGTGTACAGTTTGCGTGTCAGAATGCTGATATCTTCCGGCATCAAATCCGCTGAAATTTTTTGTTTGCGAGCAAAGATAATCAGGTTGCGGTAGCCTTGCATCAGAATGCCGACTAAACTTTGATAAAACGCTTTGACCTGCTTAATTTTCCAACCCGCATGCTCATTTAAGGATTGAATATCCTGCGGCAACCAACCCCAACTGGCAATCAACTGCTGCAACTGCTGATAGCGCCAGTTATCCGAATTCTGTACGCCGGCAAAATCACGATTGGCTTTAATATAGAAACAGCGGCGCACTAAATCCAGTCGATGCAGATCATTGATGCGCAAAAGATAACTGCTGACTTGCTGCAACATCGCCAGGTAAGGATCAAAGTGGTGGTCAACCGCTGTCGCTGATAATAATTGCTGTTTAAACTGTTTCGAAATCAGTTGCGGCGTCGGATATTCCGCCATCAGCGCTTCTAACAACAGCACCTTAATCACCGATTTATACGGTGAGTCCACCGCTTTGAACAGATGCCACAACGTGGCACCAAAATATTCATTCGCGGACAACATTCCTAAGCCGCCAAAATCAACCCAATCATGCGGTTTGATTTTGCCTTCTTGTACCCATTTTTCGACTAAGGTGTCATAATGCTCTTCATGGTTGACCGGCATATGCAGCCACAGTAACGGTTTGCCCGCCAAGCGGATTGCCGAGCGGTAGAATTCGTCTAACAACAACATATACTGACTGCTGCCGCAATGTTCGGTGCTCAGTGTTTCGGAATAGGTGATATTACGGAAATGATTTTCATCCAGCAGATAAAAATTGACTTCAATATTTAGCGAATTTGCCCATTTTTGAATCAGCAAGGTTTTTTGTAGCAGTTTATTACGCTGAACAAGCGTCAAGTGCGGTTGGTGGCAGACCCAAATATCCAGATCAGACTGACTGTTTTGTGTGATCGAGCCAGTACTACCCATCGCATACACGCCACGAATGAGTGGGGTTTCCGTCGATTGTATGATTGACGCTGAAAATTGCGTAAAATCGTCAGCGACAAAAATTTGTTTCAGGTATTTAAGCTGATAACGTGTCGGTTTGAAATCTGCAATGCCAGCCGGCGCCTCATTGACAAACCCAGGTAATAACGAATGGTTGGTATTTAGCAACAAGGTGAGTAATTGAAAGACATGCTGAAACTCATCCGAGGTGCCTACCAAGGATTTCTGATAACGCGTCTTGTCCAATGCCGCCACTAACTGTTTAGCAGATTTAAGATAACTACTCAAAAAACCATCTCACAACAATCAAAACATTTAGTAAATGTGACTTACGTCACATTATGTTAATCCGGTGTTAAGCCTATCACTTAAACCTGATCAGGTAAAGCTAAGTCAAATTTTTTAATAAACTAATTAATTGTCATGTCAGTTGTCATTGAGACTAAGCGTTTTCAGACTCGGTTCATGCTAGTGAAATAGATTGATCAAATCCGATTGTGCTACTAACCGCACTTGTCTTCCAATCGCTAAATTATCCTGTGCATAGACAGACAATTGCTGTTCGCCGACTTTCAGTTGATATTCAAACGTATGCCCCAAAAAGTGCCGTCCAATAATGGTTGCATTCGGCTTGCCCGCAGTGGTGAGTTGTAGCATTTGTGGGCGCAACAGACAAAAGAGCGGTTTAAGCCGATCAATCGGTTGCCCGTTTGCCAAGGTTAGTGCACTTTGCCCACGCAATTGCCCCAACTCAGACTCCAGCGTTTGTGGATCAGACAAGCGGCAAGGCAAATAGCTACCACTGCCGAGAAAATCCGCAACGAAGCGACTATGTGGGCGCTGATACAGCTCAACCGGCTCACCAAACTGCACTATTTTTCCCTGCTCCATCAGCGCCAGTTTATCCGCAAATACAAACGCCTCTTCTTTGCTATGGGTCACAAACACCGCTGAGACTTTTTGTTGTTTTAAAATCCCTTTCATCTCTTCAATCAATTGATAGCGCACTTGGCTGTCGATATTGGAAAACGGTTCGTCTAACAACAATAGATCCGGTTTGCACGCCAACGAACGCGCGATTGCCACGCGCTGCTGCTGCCCACCGGAAAGTTCGTGCGGATAACGTTGTAAAAATGCAGAAAGTTGTACCAACGCCGCCATTTCCGCCACAATCTCAGCTTGCGCTGTTTTAGGCGTTTTACCCAGGCCAAACGCAATATTTTGTGCTACCGTTAAATGGGGAAATAATGCATAATCTTGAAAAATCATACCAATTTTACGCTGTTCTACCGGAACTTGCGACAAATCCCGTTGATTGAGCACAATCTTGCCCTGTGTCAGCGGCACCAAGCCGGCAATGGCTTTCAACAAGGTGGTTTTGCCACAACCGCTGGCACCCAGCAAACAAAGAATATCATCATCTTGAATCTGCAAATTCAGATCCTGCAAAATGGTTTGCTGTGCGTAACACACTTGAAGATGGTTAATCTGTAACGATTTCATTCAACTTATTTTCTCTTTTATTTGGCAGACTTATCCGCTAGCAGTGAGCGGGTCAAAATAATCACCGGTACCAATCCGACCAATACCAAAAACACCGCTGACAGCGAAGCTTGCTCTAACTGTTCATCCGAGGTTAAGGTAAAAACATGCGTTGCTAAAGTATCAAAATTAAAGGGTCGCAGCAGTAATGAAGCGTTCAATTCTTTCATACTTTCCAGAAAAACCAGCATAAGTGCGGTCAGCAAGCCTTTGCTCAGCAGCGGAAAATGGACTCGCAGCAACATTTTCAAGCCGTTATAGCCTAAAGTACGCGATGCCATATCAAGCGACGGTGCAATCTTGTTCAATGAGGTTTCAACACTGCCGATACTCATCGCTGAAAAACGAATAATGTATGCCGACACCAAGGCAAACATCGAACCGCTGAACACTAATCCGACCAGTGGTCGATCTAGCCAGCGCATCAGATCATTCAACCAATGGTCTGCGGTAGTAAACGGAATCATTAAGCCGATTGCTAGCACCGTACCCGGCACGGCATAGCCCAACGAAGAGAGCGGCAGACCGTAACGTGCCAAATATTGTCCGCTGCGATTTTGTCGCTGAGTCAGGCGCTGCTGGTTTAGGCGTTTAAAAAACAATAATAACAGCGCCAGCAACACACTAATCAGCGCAGCGGTGATCGACACCGACAGACTATTGTACGCATAGTACCAAAAGCGATCGTCCCACGATTGCTCAAAATAGTGGTATGACCAATACAACAGCTTTGCCAGCGGAATAAAAAAGGCAAAACTGACCAAGCCCCAGCAGTAACTCTGCGCTAACCAGAGTTTCCAGCCCTTAAGCGGACGTAACGACTGATGGCGCTCATAGCCCCTTTGGTACAATTTTTGTTTGCGGCGGCTATAGCGTTCGAGGCTCAGCAACAGGAAAATCAAAAACAGCATCAATAGCGAAATTTGCGATGCAGTGCCCAAATCGCCCAAACCGAACCACGTATCATAAACCGCAGTGGTCAGCGTTGGCACCGCAAAGTAAGACACCGTACCAAAATCGCCCAAGGTCTCCATCGCCACCAATGCCGTGCCGATGGCCATAGCTGGACGCGCCAGTGGAAACGTTACTTTTTTAATCAATTGCCAACCGCTCACACCCAAAATTTTGGCGCTGTGATTCAGGTTTTCCGACTGTTCCAATAATGCAATACGAGTCAGCAGAAAAATATAAGGATACAACACCAGCGCCAAAACCAGACACGCGCCGCCCAAAGTACGGATCGGCGGGAACCAGTAGTCCTGTCCACTGCTCCAACCAAACAGTTGGCGCAAAGCCCCTTGCACTGGGCCGGCAAAATCCAATAAATCAGTGTAAAGATAACCCACCAAATAAGGCGGCATCGCCAGTGGCAAGCACATTACCCACTGCAACACGCCCTGTCCTTTAAACTGAAAGGTAGAAACAATCCAACTACAAGGCAACGCAAAAATCAAGCTGAGGATCACCGTGCCGCCCACCAGCAACAGCGAATTTTTGAGGTAATCGAACAGCACCGTATTCCACAGGTGCGAAACACTTTCCCCTTGCGAAAAAGTGGATTGATATAAAATTGCCGCAATCGGCAATAGAAAAAAAGCGATGATCACCACCGCTGTGAAAAACCAGCTAAGCCGCCAAAATTTATTCATCATTGTTACGAGCAACTACAGTGACTACAAGCACAAAAGAGCGGCCAACACCGCTCTTTTTTATAATGCCTATAAAATTAGTTATTATAGATCAAATTTCACTTCGTCCACTAATTTTAGTGCCTTGTCATAATTCTCAGCAATGGTTTCCAACGGTAATTTATCCGCGTTGAACGTTCCCCAAGACTGCACTTGAGCAGAGAAAGGTACACCCGGTTTCACTGGATATTCGTGGTTCAATTCTGCATAGGCTTGCTGTGCACTGTTGCCGCTTAAATACTCAACCAGCTTGACTGCATTATCTTTATTTGGGGCATGTTTAGCTATAACCACACCGCTGATATTGACATGGGTACCATAAGAATCTTGATTCGGGAAGTTGAGATAAGCCGCTTCTGCCCAGCTGCGTTGCTTGTCGTCATCCAGCATTTTACCGTAGTAATAGCTGTTGCCAATCGCATAATCACATACGCCTTCTTTGATGGCTTTCACTTGATCACGGTCACCACCTTGTGGTTTTTGTGCCAAATTCGCTTTTAAGCCTTCCAACCAAGATTTGGCTTTGGCTTCGCCGTCATGGGCGATCATTGAAGCAACCAGCGAAACATTGTAGGCATTTTTACCAGAACGCACACACACTTTACCTTTATATTCCGGTTTGGCTAAATCGTAGTAAGTGAAATCCGCCGGCAGTTTGCCCACACGATCTTTGGAGCTGTAAATTACGCGCGCACGTGTGGTCAAGGCAAACCACTGCTCTTTAGAATCACGATATTGTGCCGGAATATTTTCTTCCAACGCATGGCTGTGAATTGGCTGTGCCAAGCCAGCATTCACCACATCCATTACGCGTTTGATATCGACTGTCAACACCACATCAGCAGGGCTTAATTCGCCTTCGCGTTTAATACGTTCGACCAATCCTTTGTCATCAAAAATCAAATTTACTTTAATTCCACTCTCTTTTTCAAAATTTTTCAGGATCGGTTCAATTAAATAGGGTTGACGATAAGAATAAACATTAACCTCTGACGCAACTGCCGAAGCCGCCATTACCGCCGAAAACCCCAATGCAATTGCAACATGACTTTTTTTCATTATTTTTCTCCATATTTATTTATCGGTTTAAAAATTCCACGCCAGTATAAACCAATCACCATCGATGAAAAAGCGAATAATTATCATCTTTTTAAAAAAATGATCTTGATCACAGTTTCTCTACACAATTCCCCCTATTCAACAAGGTATTTTTGCCCTGCTATCATTTTTCTAACTGCACTCACGTTGTAATTCGGGTAAAATCAAGCCAATCTTCTTTTCCCATTCAAAACAAGAGGTCAATCATGCCGTTTAACTTACGCAACCGCCACTTTCTGCGCTTAATCGATTTCACGCCAACAGAAATTCAATTTCTGCTCACCTTATCCGCCGAGCTGAAAAAAGCCAAGTACAGCGGCACCGAGCAACCGCGTTTGCGCGGCAAAAATATTGCACTGATTTTCGAAAAAACCTCAACCCGCACTCGCTGTGCTTTTGAAGTAGCGGCGTTTGATCAGGGCGCTAATGTGTCATATATCGGACCAAGCGGTTCGCAAATCGGGCATAAAGAATCGATGAAAGACACCGCCCGCGTGCTAGGCAGAATGTATGACGGCATTCAATATCGCGGTTATGGACAAGAATTGGTGGAAACTTTGGCGGATTATTCCGGTGTGCCGGTTTGGAACGGCTTAACGGATGAATTCCACCCAACTCAAATCCTCGCCGACTTTCTGACTATGTTGGAACACGGCAACGGCAAGCGCTTAAACCAAATGAAACTGGCCTATCTCGGCGATGCACGCAACAATATGGGTAACTCGTTTGTCGAAGGCGCGGCATTGATGGGGTTGGATCTACGCTTAGTCGCACCAAAACAGTTCTGGCCTGAGCAGGCATTATTAGACCAAGTAGCTGACATTTCAGCAAAAACCGGTGCAAAAATTCACTGCACTGAAAATATTAACGACGGCGTGAAAGGCGTGGATTTCCTGTATACCGACGTTTGGGTCTCAATGGGAGAGCCGGCACAAGCATGGCAACAGCGGATTGAGCTAATGAAACCTTATCAAGTTAATCGTCAATTGCTGGAGCTGACCGCCAATCCAGAAGTGAAATTCCTACATTGCCTGCCGGCTTTTCACGACGAGCAAACCGTTGTCGGCAAAGAGATGTTACAGAAATACGGTATGAATGGACTGGAAGTCAGTGACGAGGTATTTGAATCAGAGGCTTCTATCGTGTTCGATCAGGCAGAAAACCGCATGCACACCATTAAAGCGGTGATGGTGGCGACATTAGGTGATTAATCAGACTGCAAAACCGCACTTTAAGTGTTTATTAACCCCTTAAAAATGAAAATAGGAAAACAGAAATGACAAAAATTATCCACACCGAAAAAGCCCCAGCCGCCATCGGTCCTTATGTTCAAGCCGTGGACTTAGGCAACCTAGTGCTGACTTCTGGTCAAATTCCGGTCAATCCGAGCAACGGCGAAGTGCCGCAAGATATCCAAGCGCAAACTCGCCAGTCACTGGAAAACGTCAAAGCGATTATCGAACAAGCTGGGTTACAGGTGAAAGATATTGTTAAAACTACGGTTTTTGTAAAAGATCTAAATCAATTCACTACGCTAAATGCAGAATACGAAGCCTTCTTCAAAGAGAACAACCACCCCAATTTTCCGGCTCGTTCTTGTGTTGAGGTAGCCCGTTTGCCAAAAGATGTTGGAGTAGAAATCGAAGCAATAGCGGTTAGAAAATAATCCTTTTGTTCGCATACCATGGGTGGATTTCAGATCCGCCCATAAACCCACCGTTTAAAAACCGCACTTAAATAACCTTTCTGGCTTAAACGCTGTGTTCTTAGAATAAATGCTTGACTTGCGATTAAATTAATTGAAAAAAATATAACAAAAGCGCAAAATCCGATTTATGATTTTTTAACTTCTGAGAGTATTTATTATGCAAAAAATTGTCATTGTCGGCGGTGGTGCCGGCGGGCTGGAGCTGGCAACATTTCTCGGCCACAAACTGGGGCGCAAGAAAAAAGCCAGCGTCACCCTAGTCGACCGCAACCAAACCCATTTATGGAAACCATTACTGCATGAAGTAGCGACCGGCTCACTGGATGATGGTGTCGATGCCTTAAGCTATCGTGCCCACGCCAAAAATCATGGTTTCTCCTTTCAACAAGGGAGTATTACCGCACTTTCACGCGAAAAGCGCAATGTTACATTAGCGCCAATTTGCGACGACAATGGGGATTTACTGGTTTCGGAGCGTAAAATTCCCTACGATATTTTAGTGTTGGCGATCGGCAGCAAATCCAATGATTTCAACACCAAAGGTGTTGCCGAACACTGTATTTTCCTCGATAGTCCGGAACAGGCACACCGCTTTCAACACAAAATGCTCGGCTTATTTTTAAAATTCTCCGAAAACCGCACTTCGCCGGATATGGTTCAGTTAGAACAGAAACTACCGTTGGTCGACCCTAACAATGTCAACATCGCGATTGTCGGTGCCGGGGCAACCGGAGTTGAGCTGTCTGCGGAATTGTATAACACCGCTAAACACCTCTCTTCCTATGGCTACGGCAAAATCGACAATAGCTGTCTCAAAGTCACCTTGGTCGAAGCTGGCAATAAAATTCTGCCGGCACTGCCGGATCACATTTCAGCCGCCGCCCATTATGAATTGCAAAAATTAGGCGTTGACGTGCGCACCAACACCATGATTACCGAAGCCAATGCAGCAGGGCTGCAAACCAAAAGCGGGGAAACCATTCCGGCAGATTTGATGGTGTGGGCAGCAGGCATTCGCGCTTCAGATGTGACGCAACAATTCGACGGTTTGGAAGTCAATCGGCTCAACCAATTAGCGGTTAAAGAGACCTTGCAAACCACGCTGGACGAACATATTTTTGCCATCGGCGATTGTGCTTCACTGTTGCAAAAAGACGGTAAGCCCGTGCCACCACGAGCGCAAGCGGCACACCAAATGGCAACCACTTGCGGCAAAAATATCCTGGCATTGTTGGAAAACAAACCGATGAGAATTTTCACTTATTACGATCACGGCTCGCTGGTTTCACTGTCAAAATTCAGTACCGTCGGCAGTTTGATGGGCAATTTAATGAAAGGCTCGATGACCGTTGAAGGTCGAATTGCCCGTTTTGTCTATGTTTCGCTGTACCGCATGCACCAAGTTGCGCTACACGGCTGCTTCAAAACCGGATTAATCATGCTGGTCGGACGAATCAACCGTTTTATCCGCCCATCAATGAAGCTGCATTAATATTCCGTTACCGCACTTTTACTCTCTTCTGGCTTAAAAGTGCGGTTTTACAACTCATAAGCACGGATCAAATGCTCCAGCGGAAAACCAAATTGTTGGTGCAGCTTGCGGATCATTCCCAAGGTTAACTTGCGTTTTTTATTCAACACTTCATACACCCGATTCAACTGCCCAATTGCTGGCACCAAATCTTTCGCTGTCAATCCCTCCTGCTCCATACGAAATTTAATCGCTTCAATCGGATCCGGCGGCTCAATCGGATAGTGCTTGGCTTCATAAGCTTCAATCAATAACACCAGAATTTCCATTTTATCAAATTCAGTAGAGCCTATTTCGGGTTGATGATCAAACATCGGTGAAATAATCGCCAATGCTTCTTGGTAATCTTGTTCAGTTCTAAGTGGTTTAATATCCATGCTTCTTAATCCTTGATTTCGACAATATTGGCATCAATTTTATCGTACTGCTGATGTGTCCCAATAAATTTTATATATCCAGCCAACAGGATAAAAAATTGAGGTCACTAACCTAAAATCATTCCCTTTAATGTTAAATACCACCCTATTATTTTTTAGAATACTGGCATTGCCATATGTGGCTTTTACATCATTCGGACTCCGCCAATTTGCTTTTTTAACCTCTTCAACCCACAGTTTCAACGGTTGCTCGGCAGTGGGATAATTCTGCCAAAAATGCTTTAATGTTGCGACTTTCAATATTTTCACTGCGATTAATCAGCGGAAAAATCGGATGGCGGATCGCAAAAATATTTTTTATCCTCAAATTAACTACGGCGTTAAAAGCCGTTCGTTTAGAACCACTAAACTTCACGACTTTTGCCTTATTCATTTGCAAAAAGAGTGGCGAAAAAGTGTCTATAGCTCAAATTATAAACAAACATCAACAGACCCTATTCAATTTCATCTTGCAACACGCTCTGCAACACCGGCAAATGGCTGTGTTCAATCACTTTTGCCGCTGTCAGCAACGTCAAACGATCATGCTGCACGTGCAGTTGGCGCAGTTGTTGTAAATCGGCTTGCACCGCCTCCGCGCTCAGCTCTTGCCGATAACGGCGGCAAAATTCGTCATAGTGCGCAAGCGGATCTTGGTGCAGCCATTGACGCAGCTCACTGGACGGTGTCACCGCTTTCAGCCACAACACCCCATCCAACCACACTTTGGCAATCCCACGCGGCCAAAGCCTGTCCGCCAACAGCGCCGGAAAATCATTATCATCAAAGGTATAGACGCGTTTAAGGTAGTACATCGTATAATCTCTAAAAATAAAGTATTAATCTCATTATTGCTTGAATTTGACGCAACACAACCGTTTTTTATCGATTTATGCTAATCTGATTCCATTATTAACATCATTAAATAAAATAGTATGAACACAGTTTTAACCTCCATTTCTCAATTTGGGCGAATTTTAGGTTCGCTGTTTTATCATGCGCCGGAGCAGGCGCAAAACCAGTCACTATTGGCGCTATTTCAGCATGGCGAATGGCAGGTAAGTTGCGATTTTTTAAGCCAAGCAAAACGGGAGCAGATTCAGCACTGCTTGACCCAGGGGATTGCTCAAGGGCAGGCGCAGTTGAATGAGGATTTTCAAGCGTTGTTTATTGGTCCGAATTCGCTACCGGCGCCACCTTGGGGATCGGTTTATCTGGACAAAGAAGCGGTCATTTTTGGTAGTTCATTGCTGGAACTGCGTGATTTTATGCAGACCTACAACATCAAGTTGGAGCTGGCACAAAATGAGCCGGAAGACCATTTTGGCTTGATGTTGATGATGGCAGCATGGCTGGCGGAAAACCAACCAGAGCAACTCAATGAATTTTTACAGCAACATTTGCTGACATGGTCAGGGCGCTTTCTCGAACTGCTGATCGCCGAACAGCACCACACTTTCTACCGCGGTTTAGGACTGTTGAGCCAAGCATTGTTAGACAACTGGCAGCAACAGTTGCAACTTGAAGTACCGAAAGTGCGGTTGTATCGCTAAACAGGTAACATATGAGCGGTAAAAACGAGCGCTACTACCAAGCCTTTCTACAGCACAACCATATCTCGCGTCGTGGCTTGCTGCGTGGGGTGTTTAATGCTGGTCAAAAAGCACAGCAGCAAATCAGTAGTGAGATCTATCAGCGACAAGCCACTCGTCCGCCACAAGCGGTTGCCGAGCCGCTGTTTTTAAAATTCTGCAACGGCTGCGGTGACTGTGTGTCAGCTTGTCCGTATGGTTTAATCCGTTTGCAAAATCAAAAAGCAGTACTTGAAATTGATTTTTGTAGTTGTGATTTGTGCGGGAAATGTACTGAAACCTGCCAAACCGGTGCATTACATCACGAAGTGCGGTCAGACACCGAGCTGCGACCGCACTTTAGTTATCTGTGCTTACGCCAAAAAGGACGCAGCTGCACGCTGTGTGAAACCAGCTGTGCAACAAATGCCATTTCGTTTGATCGCACCAGCCAAAAAACCATTTTGGATTCAGAGCGCTGCAACGGCTGCGGCGAATGCAAAATCAGCTGTCCATCGTACTATATTGAATTAAAATAAATATACTGACTCACTCAATCCAAGTCACCACATCCTCAATCGGTTTGCGATATTTGGCGTTCGGTGCTTTGGCACGATAACCAAAGGTTACCATCACCGAAACACCCCACTCTTGGGCATCAAAAGCACCATTCTCTGCTAAAATGCGGTTGACTTCGGCGTAGTTGAAGCCCTCAATCGGGCAACTGTCAATCCCGATTAATGCCGCACCGCTCATCATATTGGCCAACGCAATATAAGTTTGCTTGCTGGTCCAATCGAACAACGCACGTTCGCTGTCGAGCACGTCAATATCCGTAGCCTGAAATTGTTGATATCTTGCTAAGGTTTTGCTGATCTGCTCTGCATTTAAACCACGTCTCAGCAGCCCTTGGCGGAAAAAGTCCGAATCGTAACGGGCATTTTTCTTCGCCAAAATCACCACCAGATAACTGGCATCCTCCAACTGTGTTGCCATGCCCCAGCTGACCGGCTTCAATTGTTGTCGCAGTTCGGGATTTTGCAGCACCAGAAACTTCCAGGGTTCTGAGCCGACCGAACTGGGCGACAAGCGTGCCAGCTCTAAAATATACTCAAAGTCCTCACGGCTGACTCTCTTCAGCGGATCATAACGGCGAGTTGCCGCCCGAAAATAAAAGCCATCTAACACCTGTTGTTTTGTGATATTGCTCATCCTGATTTCCTTGGTTTAAGTTATTTTCCACAACTCGGTGACAGTTTTGCCACCGATACCCCAATTATCCATCGGGTTAAAGCTCTTAGAAATACTCGCGTAATGCTTCGGCAGCGTCCTTATCGCCCTGGGCGGCAGCCTGTTCATAATAAGATTTGGCGCGGGCGTAGTCTTTTTTGACCCCTTCTCCCTTGTAATACATAGCTCCAAGACTGTATTGTGCTTTGGCAAATCCTTGCGCAGCGGCCTGCTCTAAATAGGATTTGGTACGGGCGTAATCTGGTTTGACACCGAGTCCTTGGTAATATATAGCCCCGAGACTGTATTGTGCCTCTGCAACTCCTTGCGCGGCGGCTTGCTCGAAATAGGATTTAGCGCGGGCGTAGTCTAGTTTGACACCGAGTCCTTGGACATACAGGACCCCGAGATTGTGTATCGCATTGGGATCTCCTTGTGCAGCGGCCTGTTCATAATAAGATTTGGCACGGGCGTAGTCTTTTTTGATTCCTAGTCCATTTTCATAGATGAACCCGAGATAGTTGTGTGCGTCGGCATTTCCTTGTGCAGCAGCCTGCTCGTAATAGAATTTGGCGCGCGCATAGTCTGTTTTGACCCCTAGTCCTTGTTGGTACATGTACCCGAGTTTGTTTTGTGCCTCGTCATATCCTTGTTCAGCGGCTTGCTCATAATAGAATTTGGCGAGGTCGTAGTCGCCATTTCTTTGGGCAGAAAGACCTTGCTCTGTGATTTCCTCTGGCGTTGCGGCGGCTGCAGGCAGGGCAGAAAAGAACAGGGTAAGTGCGGTCATGAATGTAGCGCACAGACGTGCGAATTGCTGTAGTGGGTGTAATAACATGCTATCTCCTTTGTGAAGTTGAGAGTAAATTACGTGTTGGCTCAATGTCCAATCGTCTGTTCAGTAATATAATACTACTGATAGCGCAAGTTTGTAACTTGTTAGGCTGATAACAAACGTTCGATTCAACAACCAATTGCAAGATTAATCACACAGGCAAAACCCTTCAACTATGCCTAACCGTGTACGGAAATTGCTGCTTAGATTTTAGGGTCTGTTGATCTTTGTTTATAAATCAAATGTAAAAAAGGCACAAGTTGCAAACTTGCGCCATCGAGGGAACAATCGTGATTAAGATACCCACTACCAAGCCATTTTTAAGCCGTTTTACGGGCTTGACTAACGGTTTGTAACAACGCCACTATCGTTGGATCGGCAAAAATCTGATTAATCGTGCGGCTTAAACGACGGCGCCAGTTTGGGTATTGGGTGCTGGTGCCGGGAATGTTGACCGGTTCGGTCATGCCGAGCCAATCTTCCGGCTGCAAACCAAATAATGCGCTGTTGACCGCCGCCACATAGCGTTGCAGAGCGTGGTTGAATTCCAGCGGACAATCCGAACTCAGACTGGCATCAACCCCGGGCGGAATCTCAAGCTGCGCCTGTTGCAAGCGTTGCAAAATTTTCTGCTTGGCGTTGACCCGATCTTGTTGCAGCCTTGCCAAAATTTTCGGGTCGGGATAAACCTGATATTGCTGCCCCAACTCAAAATCGTGTCCACGCCAGTAGCCGTTGACCGTCGGTAGATCGTGGGTACTTAACGTCGTCATCGCCTGATACGGATACTCCGCCAAGGCTCGGCTTTGCCCTTGCTGATCAAACTCAAAATAGAAAATTTTATACGAAAAAATACCGGCATTTTTCAGTTTGCTGACAATCGCCTTCGGCACGGTACCCAAATCCTCACCGATAATCATGCACTGCTGACGTTGGCTTTCCAGCGCCAGAATCGCAATCAAATCGTCGACCGGATAGCCGACATAAGCGCCGTTTTTCGCACTGTCACCGCACTTCACCCACCACAGCCGCAACAAACACATAATATGGTCGATACGCAACGCCCCACAACTTTGCATATTGGCACGGATCATCTCAATAAACGGGCGGTAAGCTTGCTGCTGCAACACATGGGGATTCATCGGCGCCAAGCCCCAGTTCTGCCCCTGTGGTCCCAAAATATCCGGTGGTGCGCCAACCGAAGCAGTCAAACAAAACAGTGATTTATCCCACCAGGTTTCTGCGCCGTTCGGGGTCACGCCCACCGCCAAATCACGATACAAACCAATCGGCATCTGTTGCTGACGGCAAAATTGGTAACACGCCTCGATCTGCTCTGCGGCACACCATTGCAGCCAAGCATAAAACCGCACTTGCTCCGCATGGCTGTGTTGAAATTCGCTGACTGCTGTTGAATGATAATCCTGATATTCTGGCGCCCAACAATCCCAACCCCATTGATTCTTCAAGCGGCAACTGAGATCCGCATGCAGCGCATCAAAAGTCGCCTGCACTTGCAAGCTTTCGCCGCCCCGCTGCACAAACCGCTGGAACTGCTGCTGCCGTTCGCTTGCACTATCCTCTTCAAATTCTGCAAACGCCAGTTGCAACCCCTGTAATTTCAACGCCATCACAGCACTATAATCAATCCAATCCCGCTGGCGTAAATCAGCCAACTGCTGTTGCACTTCCGCCGATTGAAACCAGTGCTGCGCTACCGCACTTTGCTGAAATTCCGGCAGACTCGCCACGTCGATATAGATGATATTCAACCATTTGCGTGAAGAAGGGCTATACGGACTGGCACCTTCCGGATTGGCAGGAAACAGTGAATGAATTGGATTTAAACCGACAAAATCGCCGCCGTTTTGCTGAAATTTGACTAAAAATTGCTGTAAATCC
The DNA here is from genome assembly GCA_006228005.1 of Testudinibacter crocodili. Classification (GTDB taxonomy): domain Bacteria; phylum Pseudomonadota; class Gammaproteobacteria; order Enterobacterales; family Pasteurellaceae; genus Chelonobacter. Next base: position 14,155 of record VDHG01000045.1, on the reverse strand, counting down.
CCGAAGTCGCCAACGCCCCAGTTCGTTTCCGATTTTAGGGTATAAAGCTGAACACAGCTACCCCACAGTTTTTGCTTATTTTGAATTTGTGGCAATTGATAACACTGACGAGGCGCCACAATAATCGAGCAGCTCGCCTGAGTTTGACCGCACTTTAGACTAAGTTGATGGTAGCCGAGCGGTAAATCGCGTGGAAAGTTCAGCACATTGTTTTTCACTTTGCCAACCAATGTGTTACCGTTTTCCAATTGCAGTTGCCATTCGCCGTGATAACGCTGTCCGTTATGCTGATTTAAGCGCAAATACGCCGGGCTGTTGTGGTAAAACACCTTCACAGGCGGTAGCAAGCCTGATGCAAAATTTTGCGGAATATTGCCGCCAAAACTGGCTAAGATCTGCTGTTTGACCGCACTTGGCGCATAGTTGCGTAAACCACGTTCATCAAAAAAATAGCGATGAATCCCGGCGTTAACAAACTGTCGTTCCAATTGCCGTTTTGCTTGAAGTTTTGTCATGATACCCATCCTATTTTGGCAGCCAAATCCGCTGTTGATAATCACGAATCGAGCGATCAGAGCTGAACGCCCCCAAACGTGCAGTGTTCAAAATCGCACTGCTCAACCAGCTTTGCTGATCCCGATAGCGCAAGCCGACTTGCTGCTGCGCCGCCACATAGCTGTCGAAATCGGCAAACACCAAGAACGGATCGCGTTGCAACAGGCTGTCCAACAACATACGGAACATGCTTTTGTCGCCGCCACAGACTTTGCTTTTGGTTAAGAAATCGACCGCACTTTTCAAGGCTTTATTCTGTTTATAATAACTTTTCGGATTATAGCCTGCTTGCAGCAAGGCACGCACGCTCTCCACTGTATGCCCGAAAATAAAGATGTTGTCGGCACCGACCATTTCCGCAATCTCAACATTAGCGCCGTCCAGCGTGCCCAATGTGAGTGCGCCGTTGAGCGACAATTTCATATTGCCGGTGCCGGACGCCTCTTTGCCCGCCATCGAAATTTGCTCGGAAATATCCGCTGCCGGAATGATTTTCTCCGCCAAACTGACCCGATAATCCGGCAAAAATGCCACTTGTAGTTTGTCTTTCACACTTTTATCGTTATTGATCAGCTGCGCCACATTGTTGATGGCGTGAATAATGTTTTTCGCCAAATAATAGCCCGGCGCCGCTTTGCCGGCAAACACAAACAGGCGTGGGGTGTAGTCCATATTTGGGTTATCTTTCAGCTGCTGATAGCTGTGGATAATATTCAGCAGGTTCAAATGCTGGCGTTTGTATTCGTGGAAACGTTTGATTTGAATATCAAAAATCGCCTCACAATTGACCTGCAAACCTAAACTGCGTTCGATCTCCTCCGCCAGAATCTGCTTGTTGCCCTGCTTAACCCGACGGTATTCTTCACGAAAACCGCTGTCATTCACGTGTTTTTCAACGCCGCTAATCAACGACAGATCGCGTGTCCAATCGCCGTCTAAAGTGCGGTCTAACAAGTTGCTCAAACTCGGATTCGCCAAACGAATCCAGCGGCGTGGTGTGATGCCGTTGGTGACATTGCAAAATTTGTTCGGGAACAGTTGGTGATATTCCGGGAACAAATCACTGACGATTAAATCCGAATGAATTTGCGCCACCCCGTTGACCGCATAGCATGCCACCACACACAAATTCGCCATTCTGACACGATAATCGTACAAAATGGCGACTTTTTGCCAAACTTCGTTGTCATCGCCGAAACGTTCCGCTACTTGCTGTTGAAACAGACTGTTGATTTTATCCACAATTTGGAAATGGCGTGGCAACAGGCGCTTGAACAAGCGTTGATCCCACTGTTCCAAAGCTTCCGGCAGCAAGGTGTGGTTGGTGTAAGCAAAAGTGCGGTTGCAAATATCCCACGCCTCGTGCCACGACAAATTGTATTTATCCAATAACAAACGCAGCAACTCGACAATCGCCAAGGTCGGGTGGGTGTCGTTAAGCTGAATCACTTGCTGTTGCGGCAGTTGTTGCAAGCTGTAGCCCTGACTGAAATGGCGATCCAAAATATCCGCCACCGAACAGGCGCAATGGAAATATTGCTGCATCAAGCGCAATTTCTGTCCGTTTTGATGGTTATCGTTCGGGTATAACACTTTGGTTAAACTAGCGGCATCGACCACCTGTTTTTCCGCTTTCAGGTATTTGCCGTCGTTGAACAATGCCAAATCAAACGACTGTTCGTTATCCGCCTGCCACAAACGCAGCGGCTGAACTACGCCGTTTTGATAACCAAACACGGGTAAGTCATAGGCTTCACCTTTGATCAACAGTGCCGGCTGCCATTGGTATTTATCACCGTCCAGTTGTTTGCTTTTGCCGCCGAAACCGATTTGGCGGCTTCTGCCGCTGTTGTAAGCCTGCCACGGATATTGGTTGCGTGACCAACTGTCGCCTGTTTCCACTTGGCGCCCCTCGGCAAACGACTGTTTGAACAAGCCGTACTGGTAATGCAAGCCATAACCGGTCGCTGGCTGTTCAATCGCTGCCATCGAATCCAAATAACACGCCGCCAAACGTCCCAAGCCGCCGTTGCCGAGCGCCGGATCGCGCTCCTGTTCCAGTAAATCCGTCAATTCGATTTGATATTGTTGCAGGTATGACTGCACTGGCTGATACCAGCCCAAATTCAGCAAATTGTTGCCGGTCAAACGCCCGATTAAAAACTCCATCGAGAGATAATTAACATGGCGCTGTTCGGACACTAACGGTTTGCTTTCACAATAGGAGAGATCCAACACTGCTTGCGACAATGCGTGATACCACTGGGTTAATGTTAATTGCTGCGGATTGTCGAAACCTAAATAACGGCACTGTTTTTTAATTGCCAAATCAAACTGTTGATGATTGAATGCAATTGCTTGTGTCACTGACATAACCCCTGTCTCCTGAATAGTAATAAAACGTCAATAAATGATTTAACACTATTATGCAACAACCTGATGATTTTTACTCCTCCTTGTTACAATCTTTGTAGGAGGATAATTGAGGCGTAAGCGGATTAGCGCTTGTCGGTACCGAAAATAGCTTTTATCATTAGCGCTCGTTGATCATACTCTTCAGGAAAAATAATGCTTATTCCATCCAAACTCAGCCATTCGTCACGTTTACAGCATGTTGTTGTCCGTTCTCGTTTGCTGGCATTATTGGAAAATACAGCACAGTATCCGTTAGTATTGATCAATGCACCTGCCGGTTACGGTAAAACCACGCTGCTGTCACAGTGGGCAGAGAATCAACAAAATCTCGGCTGGTATTCGCTTGACGAAAGCGACAATGAAAGTGAGCGCTTTATCACCTATTTTCGTGCTGCTTTGGCACGCGCCACCCATCAGGACAACGGCACAACCGCCAATCCAGCACAAACCAATTTCCTGGCGGCGTTGAGCCAATTGTTAGTGGAAAGCAATCGCTTCAAACCGCACTTTTTTGTGGTGATCGACGATTATCACTTGATTGATAACAATGAAATCCACGAAGGACTTAAATTTTGGATTAAAAACCAGCCGCAAAATATGACCCTGATTTTGATCTCGCGCAGTATGCCGCCGTTGAATCTCGCCACCCTGCGGGTGCAAGAACTGCTGTTGGAACTCGACATCACTCAATTGCCATTTACGCATGACGAAAGTCGCCAGTTTTTTCAGGGACGTAATGATCTGGAGCATAATCAAGAAATGCTGTCGGAACCTGAAATACACCGGCTTTGCGATCAGGTCGAAGGCTGGCCGACCGCACTGCAACTGGTCAATTTGTATGCCCGACAACATCAAACCTCGTTACACGAAGCGGCAAAGTCGATCACCAAAATCAACAGCAATCACATCAGCGAATATTTGAACGACGAAGTGTTTCACAATCTCGATGCGGATACCCGCCTGTTTTTGCTGCGTTGTTCACTGTTGCGTTCGATGAATGAGTTTTTAGTTGAAAAAATTACCGGTTTATCTGACAGCCGACTACGCTTAGATAATCTGGTGAAACAGGGCTTGTTTGTCTATCCGATCAATATCGATCAACAAGAGCAGTGGTGGCGTTTTCACCCGCTGTTCGCCTCATTTTTAGCCCATTCGCGTGAATTGACACAGCCGGAACTGCAACGTTTACATCAACAAGCCGCCGATGCGTGGTTGGAAATCGGCTATGCTACCGAAGCGCTGTATCACGCCATGCAACTGCAACAACCGAAAATCCTGTTGGCACTGCTGCAACAAATCGGTTGGCAGCTGTATCACCAAGGTGAGCTGAAACTATTGGAAGAGAGCCTAAGTGCGGTGCAATTTCAGCAATTGGCAACCTATCCCCGTTTAGTGCTGTTGCAAGCCTGGTTGCTGCAAAGCCAGCACAAACACCATGAAGTCGGCGGATTGTTGCAAAAATTCACCATAGCAACCCAACAACAAAATATCGATATTGATCGGCAACTACAAGCAGAATTCGATGCGCTGCGGGCGCAAGTGGCGATCAATGCTGGTGATGATCAAACCGCACTGCAACTGGCAACCACCGCCTTGCAATATCTGCCGCAAGAAAAACAGTACGCTCATATTGTCGCCACCGCAGTGATCGGCGAAGCACAGCATTGTCGCGGCCAGCTGAACCAAGCGCTGAAGATGATGCGCGAGGCGGAAAAACTGGCGCAACAAAACCAAGCCTATCACCATATTTTATGGTCGCTATTGCAACAAGCAGAAATTCTGCTAGCGCAGGGGTTTCTGCAAACCGCCTACGATATTCTCGACAAAGCCACACTGCTGGTGAAAAAACAACATCTGCAAAAACTGCCGATGTATGAGTTTTTATTGCGTCTGAAAGGGCATATCTTATGGGAGTGGTATTCACTGGACAAAGCCGAGGCAATGGCGGAAGCTGGATTAGAGGTGTTGGCGAACGAAGCGGATAAATTACAGTGCCTATCATTATTGGCGAAAATTTCAATTACCCGTGGCAATCTGGACAATGCCGAACGAATCCTGCGCCACCAACGCAGCCTGCTGCAAACCCACCATTATCACAATGATTGGCTGTCGCACCATAATGAAGCCGAACTGCTGTGTTGGCAGATGAAAGACGACCAGCAGCAAACCCGCTCTTGGCTGTTGCAAAGTGACCGACCGGCGCAAGACACCAACCATTTTTCACACCGCCAATGGCGCAATATCATGCGTGCCAACATTATTCTGCAACAATATGAAGATGCGTTACTACTCAGCGAAAAATTGATCAGCACCGCCAGAACTTATAATTTTATCAGCGAGTTGAATAAAGATTTGGTGCTGTACAACCGCATTTGTTTCCTACAAGGCAATGCAGTCGCCGCACAAAAAAGCCTGCTTGAAGCGCTGGAACTCAGCAAGCAGACTAATTTTATCAGTATTTTTGTGATTGAAGGCGAAATCATGGCACAACAGTTACGCCAACTATTGCAATTGAATATTTTAGACGAATTATTGACCCATAAAGCACAGTTTATTTTGCGCAGCATCAACCAGTACTATCGGCATAAATTCGCCCATTTCGATGAAACCTTTGTTGAAAAACTGCTACAAAATCCGCAAGTGCCGGAATTGTTGCGTATCAGTCCGCTGACCCAACGGGAATGGCAGGTGCTAGGCTTAATCTACTCCGGCTACAGCAACGAGCAAATCGCCACCGAGCTGCAAGTGGCACCCACTACCATCAAAACCCATATCCGCAACCTGTATCAAAAAATCGGCGTCAACAACCGCACCGAATCGATTGAATACACCCGGCATTTATTAACCTTAATGGGCTATTCCAACTGATTGCTACCGCACTTTGCAAAAAATAAGTGAAAGTGCGGTTTAGCGTAAATTTAAGCCATCACACCACAAACGTCAGGGAAATTTGATTTTTAGCGGTTTCAAAATTGAGGGCAATATGTGGCTTTTTGCCGACGCTGAGATTATGAATTTTCAGCCAAACATAATAAAACAGTCCGGAAAAGAAGCCGCTGCTACCTTGGGTGTGTCCGAGGTTAAATGGCTCATTGATTAGCGGATCAACATTGTCGGTCGTCAATTTATAGCTGATTTTTTTATTATTTAAGCTGCGCACAATTAAATTGTGCAACTGAGCCGGCTGCTGTACATCGATAATACAAAAATTGTCCTGTAAATCGATCAAGGTATCGATACTGTTGGGATTAATATCTTGTGCTGGAATGTGTTTTACCGCTTTCATTTAAAGCCTCTTTTTTATTTTTATTGACCAATAGTTATAACAAAAAAGCCGTTGAAAAAACGGATAGAGATCACAAGTTTATTATTTTTATCTAAAAAAACCGCACTTTAGTTATCAATAAAAAGTGCGGTTTAACAATAAGTTATGGATTATACCTAGCCTTTGACCCCGCCGGCAGTTAAACCGCCGACCAGCCAGCGTTGCGCCAGCAAGAAAACTAACGTGATGGGAATGGCGGATAGTACTGCGGCGGCGGCAAAATCGCCCCAAAGGTAGTTTTGTGGATAGAGATATTGCTGCATGCCGACCGCCAACGTGTAGCTGTTGACATCGCGCAACAGCAGTGAGGCCACCGGAAATTCGGTGATCGCAGCGATAAATGACAAGATAAACACCACCGCCAAAATCGGCACCGACAACGGCAATAATACTAACCGGAATGCCTGCCACGGCGTCGCACCGTCCAATGCGGCGGCTTCTTCCAGTGAACCGTCAATGGTTTCAAAATAACCTTTAATCGTCCAGACATGCAACGCAATGCCGCCCAGATAGGCGAAGATCACCCCACCGTGGGTGTTCAAGCCCAAAAACGGCACATAGATGCCCAAGCGGTCAAATAAGGCATACAACGCCACCAGCGACAGCACTGCCGGGAACATTTGAAAGATCAGCATGCCTTGCAAAATGGTTTTTTTGCCTTTGAATTTCATGCGGGCAAAGGCATAAGCACAGGTGGTGGACAGTGCGACAATCCCGACCGCACTGATGCTGGCGATTTTGACCGAATTCCATAGCCACAGCAGCACCGGAAACGGTGGCTTGCTGATTGAACCGTCGGCGTTCACCACTTCGATGCCCAACGCCAGCTGCCAATGTTCCCACGAAATTTGTTGCGGAATCAGATCACCGATCGCCAAATTGCCCGGCCGCAATGAAATCCCAATCACCATCAGCAGCGGAAACAGGATCAGCGCCAAAAAGCCGATTAATAATAAGTGGGTTGCCCATAAGCGGTAACGCATTGATTTAGGTTGTACCATTGCCATATTGTTTCTCCTAATCCAGTTTTAACTTGGTGGCTTTCAGATTGAGTAGCGCCAAGCCGCCGACCAACAGGAAGATAATCGTCGCGATTGCCGCCGCCAAGCCGAAGTCTTGCGCACCACTGCCTTCAAATGCAATTCGGTAAGTGTAGCTGACCAATAAGTCGGTGTGACCTGCCGGGGTTGAGGTGCCGATCATATCCGGACGTCCGTTGGTCAACAATTGAATCAACACGAAATTATTGAAATTAAACGCAAACGAAGCAATCATTAGTGGCGTGAGTGGTTTGATCAGCAACGGCACTGTGATTTTGCTGAAATTCTGCCAGGTGCTGGCACCATCCATTGCGGAAGCTTCGTACAAATCTTGTGGAATCGCTTTCAGTAAGCCCATGCATAAAATCATCATATACGGATACCCCAGCCAGGTGTTGACAATCACTAACATCACTTTGGCTAACGTCGGGCTATTGAACCATTCCGGACGAATGCCAAACACCTGGTTTAAAATCAGGTTGATTTCACCGAAACTTTGGTTGAACAAGCCTTTAAAAATCAGAATTGAGATAAACGCCGGTACAGCATAAGGCAGAATCAGCAACAAGCGGTAAACCCCTTTGCCTCGCAACGGCTCCCACTGCACCACACAGGCTAAAATCATGCCGATCATCACGGTGAACAATACTGTCAGCACTGAAAAAATTACCGTCCAGATAAAAATCTGGATAAACGGTTTTTGAATACCCTCATCGCTGAAGATTTTAATGAAGTTGCTCCAACCAGTCAGCACTGTATAACCCGGCTCCAATGTTTCTGCTTGCCAATTGCCTTGATTATCGATCAATTGGAAAAAACCGATTTGGTTATTGGCCTTATAGCGTTTGCCGTTTTCCAAATTAACCAGCTCTTCATTTTCACTATGATATTGATAACGTGGGCTTTGCTGCGCAAATTGGCGCAATGAACTCATACTCAGTTCAGCGCCGTTTGGCAGAATCAAGCGGCTTTGCTGCAACAGATTGCGATTTTCAATCACGGTTTTTAGCGGCACCGCAGGCTGTGCGCTGACCGCACTTTCGAGCTGTAGCGCGATCGTTTCACTGCCAAAGCGAAAATCATCGGAAAGGTAGCTCTCGCCCTGTGCCGACGTCACTTCTATTTGCCACTGGTTATCCGCTTGCGCAAACAGTTTGAAGTCGTATTTTTCACCGGAGAAATAGCGTTGCTGCGACAGCACGCTGACCGCTCTTTCAAATGCCAGCTGGTTGGTGCCACTGTAATTGGTGAACGCAATTACAATAGTGCAGATCAGCGGAAACAGAATGAAAATTCCCATGCCCATAATGCCGGGATAAACATAGCGCCACGCATAGGTTTTGGGGTTGGCAAACACATAAATACCGGAACTGATCACCACCAAGGTCAAAATCGCAAACAAAATTTCACCTTGCAGATACATCACCGAGACCAGATAAAAATCAATCAGCAGCACAAGGGTAATCACTCCCCATTTAAGGTATTTAGCGAAAGAACGATCCGCAGAGTGTGCCCCTGGTTGAGGGATTGGTTGGGGGATTGTTGGTTGCATAACACCGCCTGTCCGAAACAAAAGACCGCACTTTGTATTGTTAAAAAGGCAAAGTGCGGTTAAAACAAAAATAATTACACTGGGTTTTTACTGAGCTTTAATCCGTCCTGCCGCATCATCCAATGCCTCTTTGACGCTTTGCCGTTGGTTGACCGCATTGATAATCGCACTGCGCTCCGCATACCAAAACGCAGACATTTGCGGTACATTCGGCATAATTTCGCCGTTTTCCGCATTCTGCATGGTGGCAGCAATCCGGCTGTCTTTTGCCAATTCAGTCTGATAAGAGGTCAACGCCACCGCACCCAACGGTTTGTCTTTATTGACGCTATCCAGTCCCTCATTGGTCAACAGGTAATTTTCCAAAAATTCGACCGCTAAATCTTGGTTCGGGCTGGCGGAGTTGATGCCTGCGCTCAAGACTCCGACAAACGGTTTTGATGGCTGGCCATTCAAGGTCGGCAACACGGCTACGCCGTAATTGATACCGCTCTTTTCAATATTGCCCCATGCCCAAGGACCGTTAATCGTTAATGCCGTTTGCCCTTTGTTAAAAGAAGCTTCAGCAATGGCATAATCGGTATCAGCATTGATCACTTTGTTTTTCACCAAATCAACCACAAATTGCAACCCTCGCTGCGAGCCTTCATTGTTGACTCCAATATCCGCGGTGTTGTACTGCCCGTTTTCATACTTAAACGCATATCCGCCATCAGCTGCGATAATCGGCCAAGTGAAATACGGTTCTGCCAAATTCCACATCACTGCATTTTTGCCTTCTTTTTTCAGTTTTGCATCCAATGCCGTCACCTCTTCCCAGGTTTTTGGTGCTTCTGGCAATAAATCTTTATTATAAATCAGCGAGAGGGCTTCAATTGCCACTGGATAACCGATGATTTTGCCGTTGTAACTGACGGCATCCCAAGCAAAGGGAACAAATTTATCTTTAAATGCTTGGCTTGGGTGTAACTCCGACAATAATCCGGCTTGTGCGTAGCCGCCAAAACGGTCATGCGCCCAGAAAACAATATCCGGACCGTCGCCGGTTGATGCCACTTGTGGGTATTTTTCTTCCAGTTTATCTGGATGCTCGACCAACACTGGAATACCGGTATCGGCTTCGAATTTTTTACCCACTTCCGCCAAACCGTCATACCCTTTGTCACCATTGATCCAAATGACAAGCTTCCCGGCTTCCAGCTTTGCCAGACTGCTGCTTGAAACGACTAATGCAGCAACCGCACTTAGTGTCAGGGTTAAATATTTATTTTTGATCATAACCAGTCCTTATTTGAATAATTTGAATAAAATGATTTGAGTAACACAGCTTGTCGCCACTATTTTCACTCATATTGCCGTTTTAATATTAGGAGGGCATCATCCCTGTTGCTCCTCCCTTGCCGCACAAACGGTGATCTCGATCACACAAACCGCACTTTTTGCGATAGCGATCACAGAAAATAAGCGTATAAATCTGATCTTGATCACAATATAAACGTATAAAAAATATTCTGTGTTTTATGCCTATTTTTCACCTCCGCCTAAAAAAATTCTGCAAAGGAGGATTTTTTTCTTGCTTTCTCTCGGCATACTAACCACCATTAGCTATTGGGTTATAGCAAATATAATAGAATAAAAACCTGCACAGGGGAAAAATTATGTCGAGTCTTTCTTTACGCAAAGTCTATAAATCTTATGGTGATATCCACATTTCCAAAGATATTAATTTAGAGATCGAAGAAGGGGAATTTGTGGTATTCGTCGGACCTTCCGGCTGTGGAAAATCGACCCTGTTGCGCATGATTGCCGGTTTGGAAGACATCACTTCCGGCGAATTGTACATCGGCGATACCCTGATGAACGATGTGCCGCCCGCCAAGCGTGGCATCGGCATGGTGTTCCAGTCTTATGCACTTTACCCGCACTTGGATGTAGCGGAAAATATGTCATTCGGTTTAAAACTGGCCGGGGTCAACCGAGAAGAGCGTAGCAAACGTGTTAATCAAGTTGCCGAAATTCTGCAATTGGCACATTTGTTGGATCGCAAACCAAAAGCCTTGTCCGGCGGACAACGGCAACGGGTAGCAATTGGACGAACCTTAGTTTCGCAACCGCAAGTCTTTCTGCTTGACGAACCGCTTTCCAATCTGGACGCTGCATTACGGGTACAAATGCGGGTCGAGATTTCCAAACTGCATAAAAAACTCAATCGCACTATGATTTATGTTACCCACGATCAAATCGAAGCCATGACCTTGGCAAATAAAATTGTGGTGTTGAACGCCGGTGGCATCGCGCAAGTTGGTAAACCGCTGGAGCTATATCACTATCCGACAAATCGCTTTGTTGCCGGGTTTATCGGGTCACCTAAAATGAACTTTTTACCAGTGAAAGTTACCGCCGTTGAAAAGCAACGAGTACAAATTGAACTACCGGATGCCCATCATCACCATTTTTGGATTCCGGTGGAAGGAACCGGGGTCAGAGTCGGTGAAAATCTTTCCTTAGGCGTGCGCCCAGAACATTTGATTCCGGCAGATAAGGCGGAGATCAAATTGAAAGGCATCGTCACCGTGGTCGAACTGCTCGGTAACGAAACCCAAATCCATCTAGAAATTCCGGAAATCAAACAGCCGACCTTGGTCTACCGTCAAAACGATGTAGTGCTGGTCGAAGAAGGGCAAGTGATGGATATCGGGATTGTACCGCAACGCTGCCATTTATTTAAAGATGATGGTACTGCCTGCCGACGGCTACATAAAGAAATCGGCGTGTAATACCCCAATAACACTCTGTTTTTAAATCCATTTTAACTATTTCGACTATTTTAAATATAGTCGGACGGGATACTTTTGTCTGTAAAATCCGGCTTATTGCGCTGACCCTGCTTCAGGGAAAATAAGCCACTTAAAATGTAGTAACTTTAACCTATAAAAGAGGCCAACATTATGAACAGTAAAAAAACATTGCTCGCCATTGCCATCGGCAGTACGTTGCTTGCCAGCACGGCAAGTGCGGTTGATTTTCACGGTTATGCCCGTTCCGGTATTGGTTGGACATCCGGCGGCGGAGAACAAACCACTTTCACCGCGACCGGTGCTCCGGCGAAGTATCGTTTGGGTAATGAAGCCGAAACCTATGCTGAACTGAAATTAGGGCAGGAATTATTCAAACAGGGTGAGAAAAGCATCTATTTAGATACTAATGTTGCTTATTCCGTCAGCCAACAAAATGATTGGGAGTCCACCAATCCGGCATTGCGCGAAGTCAACGTTCAGTTTAAAAACTTTGCCGATTCGCTGCCAGGTGCGACACTCTGGGCGGGTAAACGTTTCTATCAACGCCACGACGTACACATGAACGACTTCTACTATTGGGATATTTCTGGACCGGGCGCTGGGGTGGAAAATATCGATCTGGGCTTTGGTAAATTGTCAGTGGCGGTCACCCGCAACACCGAAGCCGGTGGTGCAGATGCGTTCGGATATTCCAGTTTCTACCGCTTCAACTCAAACACAGGGAAAATTGAGTATATCACCGAAAGAAATAAAGCCGATGTTTACAATGATGTGTTTGATCTCCGTTTAGCCGATCTTAATGTCAATCAAAACGGCAAACTGGAATTCGGTGTGGATTTCGGTAACGCTCATACCAAAGACGGTGCAACATTTGCCAATGGTGCCAGCAAACACGGCTATATGTTGACAGCAGAACATACTCAAAATGAATTTTTCGGTGGCTTCAATAAATTCACTGTGCAGTATGCAACCGATTCGATGACCTCTTGGAATAGCGGACATTCACAAGGCAGTTCAATTAATAATAACGGACATATGCTACGTTTAATTGACCAAGGTGTAGTGAAATTCAGCGAACGCATCGAAGCAATGTATGCTTTAATCTACCAAAAAACCGACTTAGATAACAATAAAGGTAACACTTGGTACTCTGCCGGCATCCGCCCGATGTATAAATGGAATAATACCATGAGTACATTAGTTGAATTTGGCTATGATCGCATTAAAGACCAAGCCAGCGGTAAAAAGAATGATCTGAAAAAAGTCACCTTAGCCCAACAATGGCAAGCCGGTGACAGCATCTGGGCACGCCCTGCCATTCGCGTATTCGGCACTTATGCCGACTGGAATGATAAATTCGGCGATCGTGTTGGCACGGCAAAAGCCAATGAGCATGAATTTGTCTACGGTGTTCAATTCGAAGCTTGGTGGTAATTCACTTTCTACCGCTCTTTGAACCTGCAAAGAGCGGTTCTTTTTTATCAAAATCTGAGGTCAATATGAAAAAATGGATTAGTTCAACCGTATTAAGCGTCGGTTTACTCTGTTCCGCTGCAAGCTATGCGGCACAACCGCATATCAATCCACAAGCGGCCAGCAAGCTGACTTGGCAAGAAATTGGCTTGTCACAGCAACAAACGACCACACTTGATGCCCAGCAACGCAATCTCAGCAGCATTGACAGCCCGATCGCTGCTTACCGCCTGCCTGCCAATCAGGGAACGTTGGATATTACGATTAGCAGCTCGGTTGAAGACAACGAGCATATTTTTGTCCCGAATGTCGCCGTTTTGGATGCCAATTTCAATCTCGCAGCCACTTATCCGGCAAATACCTTCCAGTTTCAAAACGAGAGCGGATTGCAAGGCAACCGCTTAAGCAAAGCACTGCAACTGACCCCAACGCCAAATCAGGATTACATCTATTTGTTAGTTTATACCACTGATGACGATCTGAAAGGCAGTACCACTGTGCCACATCCGGCAAAATTATATGCCAAAGCCCGCGGCAACCAACCACCGGCAATTGATGATTTACAAGCCAAGCACAGTCTTAATGGGAAGATTCATATCGAGGTTGACGGAAAACAAAGCACTCAATTTATCGGCTTAGCAATGCCAGAATTTAAAACTAAAAGTGCGGTTGAGCCACAAGCTGTCGGTCGCAATACAAAAACCGAGAAACCATTAACAAAACCCGTGGAACAAGAAACCGAACAATATTTTAATAATGCGATTCGCAATGCTATAAAAAACAATGATGTTAACCGAGCGATGAATTTAGTTAATGAAGCAGAACAGCTCGGCCTCGGCTCGCCGCGTAAAACCTTTATCGGGTTGGTATCACAAAAATAGTTTTAATTATCTGCTTTTTCATCTTGCCTCTCGCCCCACTGACTGGTGGGGTATTTTTTGCCATCTAGTTACTATCCTGCAACACCGCACTTTTGCTTTTTTGCGCCCATACAAAA
>VDHG01000044.1 GCA_006228005.1 Testudinibacter crocodili | reverse complement strand
CCGCACATAGCTACCCCGCAATGCTTCTGGCGAAACAACGGGAACACCAGCGGTGCGTCCACTCCGGTCCTCTCGTACTAGGAGCAGCCCCTTTCAATTTTCCAACGCCCACGGCAGATAGGGACCGAACTGTCTCACGACGTTCTAAACCCAGCTCGCGTACCACTTTAAATGGCGAACAGCCATACCCTTGGGACCTACTTCAGCCCCAGGATGTGATGAGCCGACATCGAGGTGCCAAACACCGCCGTCGATATGAACTCTTGGGCGGTATCAGCCTGTTATCCCCGGAGTACCTTTTATCCGTTGAGCGATGGCCCTTCCATTCAGAACCACCGGATCACTATGACCTGCTTTCGCACCTGCTCGACATGTCCGTCTCGCAGTCAAGCTTGCTTATACCATTGTACTAACCTCACGATGTCCGACCGTGATTAGCAAACCTTCGTACTCCTCCGTTACGCTTTGGGAGGAGACCGCCCCAGTCAAACTACCCACCAGACACTGTCCACGACCGCGTTTCGCAGTCTGTGTTAGAACATCAAACCTTAAAGGGTGGTATTTCAACAACGACTCCATATTAACTGGCGTTAATACTTCGCAGTCTCCCACCTATCCTACACATCAAAATTCAATGTTCAGTGTCAAGCTATAGTAAAGGTTCACGGGGTCTTTCCGTCTAGCCGCGGGTACACCGCATCTTCACGGCGATTTCAATTTCACTGAGTCTCGGGTGGAGACAGCCTGGCCATCATTACGCCATTCGTGCAGGTCGGAACTTACCCGACAAGGAATTTCGCTACCTTAGGACCGTTATAGTTACGGCCGCCGTTTACTGGGGCTTCGATCAAATGCTCTCACATCATCAATTAACCTTCCAGCACCGG
Source organism: Testudinibacter crocodili (assembly GCA_006228005.1). GTDB lineage: Bacteria > Pseudomonadota > Gammaproteobacteria > Enterobacterales > Pasteurellaceae > Chelonobacter. Next base: position 2,363 of record VDHG01000044.1, on the reverse strand, counting down.
GCAGGCGTCACACCCTATACGTCCACTTTCGTGTTTGCAGAGTGCTGTGTTTTTAATAAACAGTTGCAGCCAGCTGGTCACTTCGACTGACTTCACCTCCATCCGATAAGGACTTCAATTACCATCAGCGCACCTTCTCCCGAAGTTACGGTGCTATTTTGCCTAGTTCCTTCACCCGAGTTCTCTCAAGCGCCTGAGTATTCTCTACCTGACCACCTGTGTCGGTTTTCAGTACGGTTTATGATAAGATAAGCTTAGTGGCTTTTCCTGGAAGTGTGGTATCAGTTACTTCAGCACCTTAGTGCCTCCCCGTCACGCCTCTGATTTAGATAACCGGATTTGCCTAATTATCCATCCTACACGCTTGGACCGGGACTTCCGTCACCCGGATAACCTAACCTGCTCCGTCCCCACATCGCTCTTATCACAAGTACGGGAATATTAACCCGTTTCCCATCGACTACGCTCTTCAGCCTCGCCTTAGGGGCCGACTCACCCTGCCCCGATTAACGTTGGACAGGAACCCTTGGTCTTCCGGCGAGGGGGTTTTTCACCCCCTTTATCGTTACTTATGTCAGCATTCGCACTTGTGATACGTCCAGCAGCCCTCTCAAGCCACCTTCTTCCGCTTACACAACGCTCCCCTACCCAATCAGGGAACAGGTTTCAGGGTTCTGGTGTCAGTCTCTCAGACTTTCACTTAAACCATTCAACATTTTGGCAACCTCTTCGTATTCATTACGCCAAGCTTGCCATTGTTGTTTCTCTATATAATTCAGGTCTATACAATATCTTAACCAAACTCGTGTCTCATCTGCACTGCCTATTGCCATGGCAATATAACGTCTAAACTCAGCAGATGAACGTTGCTTCGCAAAACCTTCTGCCAGATTTGCACAGATGCTTTTACTTGAACGTCTTAGTTGGTCAGCCAAGGCAAATTGTTCTACTTTTGGAAAATTTAATGTCGCTTGATGAATTTCTAATGAAACCCGATACGCTTTTTGAAATACATTTAAATCTTCAAATCGTTTTACCATGCCCTGACTCCTGTAGCCTGAACCCTGAAACCTGCTCCCTGAATGCCGCAGCTTCGGTGCTATGTTTTAGCCCCGTTACATCTTCCGCGCAGGCCGACTCGACTAGTGAGCTATTACGCTTTCTTTAAATGATGGCTGCTTCTAAGCCAACATCCTAGCTGTCTAAGCCTTCCCACTTCGTTTCCCACTTAACATAGACTTTGGGACCTTAGCTGGCGGTCTGGGTTGTTTCCCTCTTCACGACGAACGTTAGCACCCGCCGTGTGTCTCCTAGATACTACTCTTCGGTATTCGCAGTTTGCATCGGGTTGGTAAGTCGGGATGACCCCCTAGCCGAAACAGTGCTCTACCCCCGAAGGTATTCATCTAAGGCTCTACCTAAATAGATTTCGGGGAGAACCAGCTATCTCCCGGTTTGATTGGCCTTTCACCCCCAGCCACAAGTCATCCGCTACTTTTTCAACAGTAGTCGGTTCGGTCCTCCAGTTAGTGTTACCCAACCTTCAACCTGCCCATGGCTAGATCACCGGGTTTCGGGTCTATATCATGCAACTATCCGCCCAGTTAAGACTCGGTTTCCCTTCGGCTCCCCTATTCGGTTAACCTCGCTACACAATATAAGTCGCTGACCCATTATACAAAAGGTACGCAGTCACCCCCACAAAAGAGGCTCCCACTGCTTGTACGTACAGGGTTTCAGGTTCTATTTCACTCCCTTCACCAGGGTTCTTTTCGCCTTTCCCTCACGGTACTGGTTCACTATCGGTCAGTCAGGAGTATTTAGCCTTGGAGGATGGTCCCCCCATCTTCAAACAGGATTTCTCGTGTCCCGCCCTACTTATTGTTAGCTTAGTACCATAAATGCGCCTTCGGATACGGGATTATCACCCTCTACGATTGTGCTTCCCAACACATTCTCCTAACACACTTACTATCACTAACGGCTCTTCCGCGTTCGCTCGCCGCTACTTACAGAATCTCGGTTGATTTCTTTTCCTCGGGGTACTGAGATGTTTCAGTTCTCCCGGTTCGCCTTGTTAACCTATGAATTCAGTTAACAATAGTAGATTCTTCATCTACTGGGTTGCCCCATTCGGATATCGTGGAGTGATTACGCTTCTTATCAACTCCTCCACGCTTTTCGCAGATTAGCACGTCCTTCTTCGCCTCTGACTGCCTAGGCATCCACCCTGCACGCTTCGTCACTTAACCATACAACCTCAAGAATTTTTATACCCCACGTTCACTTTCGTGTCCGTTCAGTTGCCATTCCTAAAGCCGCTTTCCATTGACGCGTGCGTAAGTTTCCCTACGCTGACTTGC
>VDHG01000043.1 GCA_006228005.1 Testudinibacter crocodili | reverse complement strand
AATAGTCTATAGCTCAAATTCTAAACAAAAATCAACAGACCCTAAAAAATCAGGATTAATTTCAGCAAGGATTTGCTATGCTATAGCAAGGTGAATTCTTAATAAGAATTGAGGTTTTGTAAATGCCGATTCAACAAAAACTGGTTAACGTTCGTGGCGAACGGATTGCCGTGGTGGCAGGTTTGCGCACGCCTTTTGTGCGGCGAAATTCCGAGTTTAAAGAGTGTTATGCAACCGACTTGGGTATCATGGTGACCAACGAGCTGCTAAATCGTTTGCCGCTAGCGCGTGAAGTGGTTGAAAAATTTATTTTTGGGCAGGTGATTCAGCAGCCGGACGTGCCAAATTTGGCGCGTGAAATTGCTTTGACGCTCTCAATGCCGCATGCTCAGGCTTACACATTGAGCAATTCTTGCATCACCGGTTTGCAAGCGGTGGCAAATGTGTGTAACGGGATTATCAGTGGCTCGATCTCTTGTGGCTTGGCTGGTGGGGCAGATTCGATCTCGAATGCGCCAATCAGCTTAAAACCAAAAGTCAGTCGCACCCTGCGTGATATTTTGCGTACTTCAAGTTATTCAAAAAAACTCAATTTATTCAAACGCCTCTCTTGGGACGATGTAAAGTTGCAGCAAGTCAATTTGCGTGACGCTTTGACCAGCTATTCATTGGGTGATATTTCCGAACAAATGGCACAAAACTTCGGTTTGAGCCGTGAACAACTGGATCAGTATACCGCACTTTCACATCAGCGAGCGGAACAAGCGTGGCAGCAAGGGGTGATGAGTGAACAGGTGATGCTTTCCCACCCAGCACCTTATAAACACTATGTTACGCGCGATAATATGATCAGCACACAAGCTAGCGCTGATTATTATCAGCGTTTTAAACCGTTGCAGTCGGGACGGCATAAAACTGTCACGGCATGGAGCGTTTCCGAACCGGCAGATGGTGCTGCAGCGGTGTTGTTAATGCGCGAAGAACTGGTGGAACAATACGGTTTACAGCCGCTGGGCTATATTCGAAGCTTTGCGTTGACCGGCAATGACGTGTGGAACAATATGTTGCTGGGGGCAACGGCGGCATCCGCAAAAGCGTTGGCATGGGCACACATGGAACTGGGCGATATTGACCTGATTGAAATGCATGAATCTTCGGCGGCGCAGGTGTTGGCGAATTTGAAACTGTTTGAGTCGCAGCAGTTTGCTCAAAGCCATTTACAGCGCGATCAGGCGCTTGGTAGCATAGATATGGATAAATTTAATATCAATGGTGGTTCGTTGGCATATGGTTCGCCACGAGCGATTACTAGTTTGCGAGTGTTGATTCAAGCATTGCACCAGTTGCAGCGTCAAGGAGGCGAAACCGCACTGATTGCTTCCGGTGGTTTGGGTGGGCTGGGTGCAGCGATGGTGTTGGAAAGAGAATAGGCTTGGAACAGTGAATCTGAAAAGGGACAGGTAAAGTATAAAAATGCAAACCGATTATCAAATTGTAGCAAAAGCCGAGTATCAGAATGATGCACATGCCGATCTGTTTCGTCTGAGTTTTTATCAGGACAATATTGCTGTTATCGCATTCAATATCAGTGCTAAAAAACAAAATTGGTTAGACGAGTGTTTTATTGAGCATTTACAGGCATTGCTCGATCAATTGCCGGCTTGGCAGTTGCGCGGTGTGATTTTTGTTTCAAGCAAAGAAAATAGCTTTGTACAAGGTTTTTCGTTATCCCCACTGGAACAGAAAAGTGATGCGGAATTGTATCAATTTAGCCAGCAGTGTCAGTATTTGATCCAAAAAATTAAGGCACTGACTGTACCGACAATTTGTGCGGTACAAGGCAGTTGTTTCGGTCTTGGATTGGAGCTGGCGTTGGCATGCGATTACCGCTTGGCAACGGACGATATTGAAACCAGTTTTGCGATGCCGCAAGTGAAATCAGGGATTTTACCGTTTGCTGGCGGTTGTGTACTGTTAACGGCGCAAATTGGCTTGAAACCAGGATTATTGATGTTGCTTTCCGGCAATAAAATCAGCGTAAACCACGCATTAGAGAAAGGGCTGATTGATGAAGTCGTACCAAAAGCCATTCTATTTCAGGTTGCGGTCAGCCACATTAATAACCAGATGTCGTCTACGTTGCAGAACGTGAAAAAAGGCTATCACCGTTTACGTTTTAAAGCGGAAAATATTGCTTGGCTGCGGCGTTATTTGATTGAGCAGGTCGAGCAACAAGTTTGGTTGAAAGCGTTTGATAATTATCCGGCAACCAAAGCGATTATTCAGTTGTTTAAACAGCGGCAAGAAGCATTGCCAAGTGCGGAAAGCGATTGTTTTGTGAAATTATTTGGCAATAAAACCTCAGCAGTATTGCGACGAATGGAGCAAACTAACCGAGAAATGCGCCACCAATACCACGATTTGCAAAGCGACGACAAAATTAAAAAAGTTGCGGTGTTGGGCAGCGGTTTTATGGGCGCAGGGATTGCGTATATCACTGCTGCTCGCGCCGGTTTGCCAGTGCGAATTAAAGATATTAACCCGGACGGGGTGCAAAAGGCGCTGCGTCTCAGTTATTTGCTGTTGCAAAAAGAGGTGGATCGCGGTCATCTGCCTTATGGAAAATTGCTGCAAAAAATTTATTTGATCAGTGGCGGCGAGCGTTTTATCGGCAAACAGACGGCGGATATTGTGATCGAGTCAGTGTATGAAGATCTGCAATTGAAACAAAATCTGATTGAAGAAAGTGAAAGTTACTACGATAAGAACACCATCTTTGCCAGTAATACCCTCACGCTGTCGATTGCAGAGATTGCTGCCAAAGCGCAGCGTCCGCAAAATGTCATTGGTGTACACTATTTTACACCGGTCAGCCAGCGTCGTATGGTGGAAATTGTACCGCACTTTTTACAGCGAAACGTGCAAGGAAAGTTATCGCCACAAGGTACCTCACAACAAACGATTGCCAAAGCGATCAGCTTGGTGATCGAGCAAGGGCAAATTCCGTTGTTGGTCAAAGACTCACCGGGATTTTTTATTAATCGAGTGCTGATTCCGTATCTATTAGAAGCCTATTATTGCGTTTTGGACGGTGAAGCCGTTGGCACCATTGACCGTGCGTTGTTGGAGTTTGGTTTTCAAGTCGGTCCATTGGCGATGATTGATGAAATGGGACTGGATATTTTGGTGAAAGCGTTGCCGACGTTGGAACGTCGCTTTGGTATCCGCTTTGCCTTACCGCATAAAGTCGATCAATTATTGTTAAATGAGCGCAAAGGGCGCAAAAATCGGCGTGGTTTTTATTTGTACCATTCTCGTAGTGGCAATCGTACCCAAGTGGATAAAAGCATCTATCAAGTGCTGGACATCACGGTAGAAAACAATTTAGAACCGGAGCAAATTGTGCGCCGCTGTATTTTGATGATGCTGAATGAAGCGGCTTATTGTTTGCAAGAGCAAATTATCAGCAACCAAAATGAAGGTAATGTAGCTTCAGTTTTAGGCATGTTTTTCCCGGAATTCAGAGGCGGAATTTATGCCTATATGCGTGATGTTGGTGCTGCGACGATTGTGGCAGAGCTGGAACTGATGATGGCACAACACGGCGAGCGTTTCCGTCCTTGCCCGTGGTTGGTGCAGCAAGCCGTAGAGGAGCTTACAGCACAATCAACGACAGAGCCAACCGCACGTTGATGAATATCACTGAGGAATAAATATGGTTGGTGCCGGGCGTTGGGACAGCTATGCTAAATTTTATAATCTGGTATTGAAAACGGTAGCATCACAGCGACAGCAACTGTTTCAGCGTTTAGCACTGGCTGAACCGTTAGAGGTTTACATCGCTGGGTGTGGCAGTGGCTTGGATCTGCCTTATTTGCCGGCGCAAAGTGCGGTGCTAGGGGTGGATTTTTCAGCAGAAATGCTGAGACAAAGTGCACAGTTACAGCAGCAACTACAAGCAGCAGGACATCCGTTGGCACTCACGTTGCAACAAGGTCGTGCTGAATTGTCAGGCTTGGCAGACAACAGTGTTGATCTGGTGCTGCTACATTTAATTTTAGCGGTGACTGATCAGCCACAGGCGTTGTTGCAAGAGGCAGTCAGAGTATTGAAGCCGGGCGGCGTTATTTCGATTTGGGATAAATTTGCGCCTCAGCAAATTAGTGGGCTACGTCGTGCAGCGGATTACTTCAGTCGAAAATTGGGTACAACCTTACTGTTGCGGATTGATGACTTGCTACAACCGCATCGATTGGTGATAATGCAGCGACACAGTATGTTATGTGGGCAAATGCAGCATTTAATAATGACAACACACCCGACAACACACAACAAAGAGAGAGGATAAGACGAGATGAATTCGGTAGCAATCGTGGGATTGGGCTGGCTGGGATTTCCTTTGGCAAAACATTTGCAACGGATCGGCTGGAACGTGAAAGGCAGCAAACGCACCCACGAAGGCACAGAAAGCATACGCTTGAACGGGCTGGAAGCCTATTGCGTACAGCTGACGCCGGAAATTGATGCCGATCCCGATGATCTGAACGAGCTGCTTTCGGTAGATTCATTGATTATTAATATTCCGCCGAGCCAATATTTTTTTGATACTCGCAGTTATGTCGAGGGTATCAAGAATCTGGTCAACGAAGCCCTGCTGCACGGGGTACAGCATTTGCTGTTTATCAGCTCGACTTCGGTTTTTCCACAAAAAGATGGTGAATATCATGAGGAAAGTGCGGTTGAACCGGAATCTGATGTCGGACATGCGCTGTATGAGATTGAAAACTGGCTGTTGGCGTTAAACGGTGTTGATTGTGATATTTTGCGTCTTGCCGGACTGATCGGGATCGATCGCCATCCGGTCAGTCATTTGGCAGGCAGACAAGCGATCAAAGGCGGCAACCAAGCGGTCAATCTGGTGCATCAGACCGACTGCATTTTGGCGATGCAGCTATTGCTAGAAACCAGAGGATATAAACGCTTGTATCATCTGAGTGCGCCACAGCACCCGAAACGTGCGGATTATTATAAGAAAATGGCGCAGTTGTTGGCGTTGGACGAACCGCACTTTGTGACTGACGAAGCGGATTTGCAGCGTATTGTACATGGCAATAAAATCGTACAAGAATTGGATTTCGACTATGCGTATCCTGACCCGTACCAAATGCTGCCGCAAGCAGAACAATACTTTCATCAAGACTAACATTACATTAAGGCTAACATTACATTTTTATGAAAATCAGCCATCAAAACCGCACTTTGGATTTATCGCTTCCTAAAATTATGGGAATTCTGAATTTCACCCCCGATTCATTTTCCGACAGCGGTCAGTTTTACCAACTGGACAAAGCGCTTTACCACGTCGAGCAAATGTTGGCAGATGGTGCGGATATTATTGATATCGGTGGAGAATCCACCCGTCCGATGGCGGCGGAAGTTTCTTTAGCGCAGGAGTTGCAACGGGTTGTGCCGCTGGTGGAAGCGGTCAGACAACGTTTTGACTGCTGGATTTCAGTGGATACCTCCAAAGCGCTTGTGATGCACGAAGCCGCAAAAGTTGGTATGGATATGATCAACGATATTCGGGCATTGCAGCAAGAAAATGCGCTGCAAACTGCGGTTGAGCTGGATTTACCAGTGTGTATCATGCATATGCAGGGGCAACCACGCACTATGCAAGCAGCACCACACTATCAGAATGTGGTGGCAGAAGTAGCAGATTTTTTGCGCCAACGTGCTGAGCAGTGCATTGCTGCGGGTATCAAAAAAGCACATATCATTGTGGATCCCGGCTTTGGATTTGGCAAATCATTGCAGCATAATTATCAATTATTACAACAGTTAAAGGTTTTTAGTGAACTGGGCTATCCGGTATTGGCAGGTGTTTCACGCAAAAGTATGATCGGGCAATTGCTGGATAAACCAGTGGAACAGCGAATGGTTGGCAGCGTGGCAGCAACATTGCTGGCGGCAATCAACGGAGCGTCGATTTTGCGGTTACATGATGTTGCCGCAATGGCAGATGCGCTAAAAGTCTGGCAGGCGATGCAACAAGCGTAACGTATTATTTAACAGAACAACAAAAGGAATTTCATTATGGCAGAACGTAAATATTTCGGTACTGACGGCGTCCGTGGCAAAGTCGGTACATTTCCCATCACCCCTGAATTCGCGTTAAAACTCGGTTGGGCGGCTGGTAAAGTGTTGGCAACGCAGGGCAGTCGCAAAGTGTTAATCGGCAAAGATACCCGGATTTCAGGCTACATGTTGGAATCGGCACTTGAAGCCGGGCTGGCTGCTGCTGGTTTGTCGGCAGCATTTATTGGCCCGATGCCGACCCCGGCGGTGGCGTATCTGACCCGCACTTTCCGTGCTGAAGCCGGTATCGTGATTTCTGCCTCGCATAACCCATATTGGGATAACGGCATTAAATTCTTCTCCAACAAAGGCACAAAGTTGCCGGACGATGTAGAACAGGCGATTGAAGCCATGTTGGAACAGCCGATGGATTGTGTTGAATCAGCGGAACTGGGGCGCGCCAGTCGGATCAGCGATGCGGCTGGGCGCTATATTGAGTTTTGCAAAAGCACTTTCCCGGCGGCGCTCAGTCTAGAAAATTACAAAATTGTGGTCGATTGTGCCAATGGCGCTACCTATCATATTGCGCCAAATGTGCTGCGCGAACTCGGAGCAGAAGTGATCGAGATCGGCACCAAACCAAACGGGCTGAATATCAATGAAAAGTGCGGTGCTACCGATATTCATGCGCTGCGTGAAATTGTGTTGCAGTCGAAAGCCGATGTCGGTTTGGCGTATGACGGCGACGGTGACCGCTTGATTATGATTGATCATCTGGGCAATGCTGTTGACGGTGATCAAATTCTGTTTATTATTGCCCGTGAAGCATTGCGTGCCGGCAAATTATCGGGCGGAGTGGTCGGCACGTTGATGAGTAACATGGCGTTGGAAGTGGCGTTGAAACAGCTTTCGATTCCGTTTGTGCGTGCCAATGTCGGTGACCGTTATGTGTTGGAAAAAATGGAAGAGCACGGCTGGAAATTCGGTGGTGAAAATTCAGGGCATATCATTATCTTAGACAAAAACAGCACTGGCGACGGCATTATCGCTTCATTAGAAGTACTGGCAGCGATGGTGCAACAAAGAATGTCGCTGAATGAATTGGCAAGTGCGGTCAAATTGTTCCCGCAGGTGTTGATTAATGTGCGTTTCAGCGGCGGTGCCAATCCGCTGGAACATGACAGTGTGAAGGCAATTGCGGCACAAGTGGAGAAAGAATTAGACGGAAACGGAAGAATTTTATTAAGAAAGTCAGGAACCGAGCCGCTGATTCGTGTTATGGTTGAATGTGCTGACGCTGAGTTGGCGCAGCAATCGGCAGAACGTATTGCCGAAGCAGTGAAACGCATATAATCATTTTTCTAACGCTTGTTCCATTTGGGGAATTGGCGATATTTTGTGGGAGATTTAAAATGACATTATCTAAAAAATGGCAAGCAGTGGTCGGAAGTGCGGTATTGGCGCTGGCAACCATGACCAGCGTATCGGCAGTGGCAAATTTGCAAGGGGATATGCAAACCATGGGTAAAAGTGTTTCTGCCGCGTTGAAAACCGACAGCAGCCAAGAGTTTATCCAATCGTTGCAAACCTTCAGTCAAACCGTCGAAAATGCTAAACAGCAGGCGCTGCCTTATAGTTTGCATGACAAAGCCCCTGACAGTGCAGAAGTTAATGACTATAAGCAAGGCTTGCAAACCTTGATTAATCAAGCTGACGTAGCGATTAAAACCGCAGAAAGTGGCGATTTGGCACAAGCGAAACAGCAAGCGGAAAAGTTGCTTGAAATTCGTAACGAGTACCATAAAAAGTATAAATAATCACGGTTGATTATAGGGTCTGTTGATCTTTGTTTATATTTTAAAGGCATAGTAGACAAAATG
>VDHG01000042.1 GCA_006228005.1 Testudinibacter crocodili | reverse complement strand
CTATGGCGTTAAAAGCCGTTGGTTTAGAATGACTAAACTTCACGACTTTCTTTATATTGACGAAAAGAGTGGCGAAAAAACGTCTATAGCTCAAATTATAAATAAACATCAACAGACCCTAATTGTCATGGAAAATCAGCAACAGCAAACTACCTTTAATCTTGGCGATACGCTGCGCCAAGCGCGCGAAAAACTAGGCTTTAGCGTTGAAGAAGCCGCAGAAAAAACGCTGCTTAAAACCGCCGTTATCAAGCACATTGAAAATAATGAGCTTATTGTCCCTTCTTGCCCACCAGCGTTTATGAAAGGCTATGTGCGCAATTATGCCAAATTTCTTAAGGTACCGGAGTCAGTTTGGAATAATCCATCAATTTCCTTTGGCGAACCAATCCAAAATGATTTGCAAAAAAATATGCGCAACAAGCACCAAGTTAACCACTACGCTTCTTATTCTAACTGGATCGGGCGTTTAACTTGGTTAATTGCTGTTGCGATGATCGGCATGACTGCGTATTGGTGGTGGCAGAACTATCAACAGTCACAAAATGAAAGAACCTCGCTAGTCGAAAGTTTTTTAAGTAACTCACAACAGGATGAAACACCGAATACTGCTGCTGGTAGCAATAGCGTTCAACTCGATAACCCGACGATGACCGCGGGCAATTCTCCCACAGAAACGGCGAACAATCTTGATTTATCAAACACTGCCAGCGATAAGCCAACCATTTCAGCCACAGAGAATAATGCGGTGCTAACGCCACCAGCGGACAATATGTTAGCAGGCAATGTGTTGCCGTTAAATAATGAAAATTCAAGCACCACAGCTCAAGCACAAACTTCAGGAGAAGTATTGAGCAATGTAATGGAACAGCTAGATGGAACTACGGGTGTAGCCTCATCAGACGGCAACAGTACTGCTGAGAGTAATACAAATAGTGAAAGTGCGGTAGTGCCTAACAGCAATGGACTGGTGATTGAAATTGTCGGCAACAGCTGTTGGCTCAGTGTGCGTGATGCAAACCGTAAAGTATTGGCACAAAAAGAGTACAAACAAGGCGAAGTGCTGACCTTTAGTGACGGTGAGCCTTATGCCTTGGTGATCGGCGCCCCGCAAAACGTACGAATTACCTTCCAAGGGCAAGAAGTACCATTGACTATCGATGGCCGTGTTGCCAGAATCACCTTTCCTAATTAATTAAGCCGGAAAAGACTATGTTAAAACAAACGCCAATCAAGCGTCGTGAATCAACAAAAATTTATGTCGGCAACGTTCCGGTCGGTGGCGATGCCCCGATTGCGGTGCAGTCGATGACGAATACTCGAACCACCGATGTGCCAGCAACTGTCGCACAAATTAAAGCACTGGAAAAAGTCGGGGCGGATATTGTGCGGGTTTCAGTGCCGACCATGGATGCAGCGGAAGCATTCAAATTGATTAAACAACAAGTCAATGTGCCGTTAGTGGCGGATATCCATTTTGATTACCGCATTGCGCTAAAAGTGGCAGAATATGGTGTAGATTGCTTACGAATTAATCCGGGTAATATCGGGCGTGAAGATCGGATTCGTGCCGTGGTGGATTGTGCGCGTGATAACAATATTCCGATTCGGATCGGCGTGAATGCCGGTTCGTTGGAAAAAGATCTACAGGAGAAATACGGCGAACCAACGCCAGAAGCATTACTTGAATCGGCGCTGCGCCATGTGGAGATTTTAGATCGACTGAACTTCGATCAGTTTAAAGTCAGCGTAAAAGCCTCTGATGTTTTTTTAGCGGTGGAATCCTACCGTTTGCTGGCAAAAGCGATTAAACAACCGTTGCATCTGGGGATCACCGAAGCCGGTGGTGCACGCGCGGGGGCAGTGAAATCGGCGGTCGGGCTAGGTATGTTACTGTCTGAGGGCATTGGTGATACCTTACGCATCTCGCTTGCTGCCGATCCGGTCGAAGAAATCAAAGTCGGCTTTGATATTTTAAAATCGCTACGCATTCGTTCACGCGGCATCAACTTTATCGCTTGTCCGACCTGCTCACGTCAGGAATTTGATGTGATCGGCACTGTCAATGCGCTGGAACAGCGTTTGGAAGATATTGTGACCCCGATGGATGTTTCTATCATCGGCTGTGTGGTCAATGGACCGGGTGAAGCCTTGATTTCCGATTTAGGGGTTACCGGCGGTAATAACAAGAGCGGTTTTTATCTGGATGGTGTGCGGCAAAAAGAGCGGTTTGACAACCATGATTTAATCGATCAATTAGAAGCTAAAATCCGCGCCAAAATAGCAATGCAGGATCCGTCTAAACGGATTGATTTGCTGAATACACATAACGATTAGTCAACTAAAAATAGAATAAAAAGGAAAATAAAACGTGGCGAAAACCATTCAAGCAATTCGTGGAATGAACGACTGTCTGCCGCAAGACACGCCATTATGGCAGTGGTTGGAAGCCACTGTTAGACGCGTGTTGGGCAGTTACGGCTACCAAGAGATCAGAATGCCGATTGTGGAATCCACACCGCTGTTCAAACGCGCAATTGGCGAAGTGACCGATGTGGTCGAAAAAGAGATGTTTACTTTTGATGATCGGGATAACGAAAGCCTGACGCTGCGTCCGGAAGGCACCGCAGGCTGCGTGCGTGCTGGTATTGAACACGGTTTATTGTATAACCAAGAGCAACGCTTGTGGTATATGGGACCGATGTTCCGCTACGAACGTCCGCAAAAAGGGCGTTATCGCCAATTCCACCAAATTGGTGTGGAAGTCTTTGGCATTGCGCAAGCAGAGATTGATGCCGAACTGATTCTATTGACTGCACGGTTATGGAAAGCATTGGGTATTGCCGATCATGTCAGCCTACAACTGAATTCGATCGGCTCATTGGCGGCGCGTAGCAACTATCGTCAAGCGTTAGTCGATTTTCTACAAAACCATCTGGATATTTTAGATGAAGATAGTAAGCGCCGTCTCACGACGAATCCACTACGAATTTTAGACAGTAAAAATGAAAAAATTCAAGCGGTGTTAAATCATGCGCCAAAATTGCATGATTATCTCGATGAAGATTCACAGCAACATTTTACCCGTTTATGCCAAATTTTAGATCAAATGGGAATCCGCTATGAGATTAACCAAAAATTGGTGCGTGGCTTGGATTACTATAATAAAACGGTATTTGAATGGGTCACCACCGCACTTGGGGCACAGGGCACAGTATGCGGTGGCGGACGTTACGACGGCTTAGTCGAACAGCTAGGTGGGCATGCAACCAGCGGTGTTGGCTTTGCAATGGGCGTAGAGCGTCTGATTCTATTGGTGCAAGAAGTTAATCAAGATTTATTGCTACCACAAGCAGTGGACGTATATATCGTACACAGCGGTGAAGCTGCAACTTCTTTAGCTTTCGATGTCGCCGAGCAGCTACGTTCCACTTACCCACAAAAAAATGTGATGTTGCATTGCAGTGGCGGCAATTTTAAAAAACAGTTTAAACGCGCTGACAAAAGCGGGGCACGCTTTGCCATTGTGATCGGTGAAGAAGAGGTGCAAAATCAGCAGTTGGTGATCAAGGATTTACTTGGTCACAACCAACAGCAACAATTACCAATCGAACAGGCGTTTGCATTCTTAGCAAGCCATTGGAATAAATAAATCGGAATCAATAAAAAAGGAGTAGCATTACGTGTCGTATATTACCGAAGAACAACAGGTTGAAGAACTGAAAAGTTGGTGGAAAGAGAACAGCAAAGTGATCATCGCCACGTTTATTTTGGTGGTTGGCGGTGTACTGGGCTGGCGCTATTGGCAAACGCATCAACTCGACAGTCAACGAGCCACCTCAAATAGTTATGAACAAGTGACACAAGCTTATTTACAAAATCCGCAGGCAAATGCAGAATTATTACAGAAATTTGTCACTGACAATCAAAATTCCAACTATGCAGTATTGGCATTGTTTGTTCAAGCCAAGAGTGCGGTAGAGCAGAATAATTCAGCATTAGCGGAAAGTAGTTTGAAACAGGCGCTAGAATTCAGTCGTAATGATGAATTGAAATCCATTTCTGCTCTCAGACTAGCCGCATTGCAAGTGCAGCAACAGCAATACGACCAAGCTGAAGTAAGCTTAAAAAATATCAATGATAAAGCTTGGGAAGGCGCTAAAGCACAGCTACAAGGGGATATTTTATTGGCGAAAGGCGATAACAATGCAGCACGCCAAGCCTATCAACAAGCATTAAGCAATCAGAATTTAAACAATTTGGATAGACAGCTATTACAATTAAAAGTCGATAGTTTAGCGGAATAACCCGTTCTTTATACTCACAAAAATAGGAAAAATAATGTCTGACTTACAAACAATTATTGAAAACGCATTTGAAAAGCGTGCAGAAATCACACCAAAAACGGTTGATGCGACAACGAAAGCGGCAATCGAAGACGTGATCGCCGGTTTGGACAGTGGCAAATGGCGTGTTGCTGAGAAAATTAACGGTGACTGGGTGACACATCAATGGTTGAAAAAAGCGGTGTTGCTCTCTTTCCGGATTAACGACAACCAGCTGATGCCGGGTGCAGAAACTCATTATTTCGATAAAGTACCGATGAAATTCGCTGCATATGATCAAGCACGTTTTGAACGCGAAGGCTTTCGCGTGGTGCCACCGGCAAGTGTGCGTCAAGGCGCATTTATTGCTCGCAACACGGTATTAATGCCATCTTATGTCAACCTTGGCGCTTATGTCGATGAGGGCACTATGGTCGATACTTGGGCGACAGTCGGTTCTTGTGCTCAAATCGGTAAAAATGTGCATTTGTCCGGCGGTGTCGGCATCGGTGGCGTATTGGAACCGTTGCAAGCGAATCCGACGATTATTGAAGATAACTGCTTTATCGGTGCACGTTCAGAAGTGGTGGAAGGCGTGATCGTCGAAGAAGGTTCAGTGATTTCTATGGGGGTGTTTATTGGTCAAAGCACCAAAATTTACGATCGCGAAACCGGCGAAATTCACTATGGTCGTGTGCCGGCAGGATCGGTCGTGGTCTCCGGCAGTTTGCCGTCGAAGTGCGGTAAATACAGCTTATACGCAGCAGTGATCGTGAAAAAAGTGGATGCCAAAACCCGTGGCAAAGTTGGCATCAATGAATTATTACGGAGTATTGACTAAACCATCGAATGAATTAAGCCTATTTTTTGTTAAAGATAGGCTTAATTGTAAATTGTTGCTGTTTTTTAGCGCACCATGCTGATTATTTGAACATTGTGATAAAAAAAGGTTGTCGTAAGGGAAAAAATATTAGACACTTGCCCCGCTAAATCGATAAATTATCAATACCCGTTATTAAGGATAGGAGTTTCATATGAAAAAATTACTATTAACTACCGCACTTTTAGGCGCAACTGCATTAACCGTGATGGGTTGTGATGATGCAAAGAATGCTGCAACTGACGCAAAAAACAGCGCAGTAGCCACAGCAACTGAAACCAAAGATGCGGTCGTTGAAAAAGCCACTGAAGTGAAAGAAGCTGTAGCTGAAAAAGCCACTGAAGTAAAAGAAGCTGTAGCTGAAAAAGCCACTGAAGCCAAAGAAGCTGTAACTGAAAAAGCGGCAGAAGTGAAAGATGCTGTGGCTGAAAAAGCGACAGAAGTCAAAGATGCTGTTGAAACTAAAGCAGCTGAAGCTAAAGAATCGCTCAACAATGCGGTCGCCAATGCAAGTGAATCTGTTGAAAAAACACAGGCTGAAGCAACCCAAGCTGTTGAACAAGCACAACAAAATACTCAACAAGCCACTAGTCAAGCAGTAGAGTCTGCCACGGAGCAAGCTACGGCGGCACAACAAAGCGCTGCGGCGGTAGCGACCGATGCGAAGCAAGCAATTGCAGAGAAAACTGAAGCGGCTAAAGAGAGTGTTACAACAACAGTAACTGAAACGAAAGAAGCCGTTGCTGAGAAAGCAGAAGAAGCGAAAAAAGATATCAATAAATTAATCGGCAACACCGAAACGACTAAATAGTTTTAGCGATAACACAGTAAAATTTAGGCCTCCATTCTTCGAATGGAGGTTTTTTTATTTTATTATTCAAGTGGTTATAAATAGCATTGAGGTTTTTTTAGAAATCTTATAACTGTTTATGCTATAATAACCACCTTAAATTTTAATCATGCAACATGACGCATGAACAGTAAAAAATAAATAAGCACAATCCGCTTTGAGCGGATAAATGAGTGCGGAGAATAACAATGATAGCAGCTAATAAACGTTCCATTATTACTCTTTTTTATGACGAATCCAGCTTGGGTTCACATCAGGTCAAAATGGTTTTGGCAGAAAAAGAGGTTCCTCATGAACAAGAGTTGATCCAACCGGATATTATCAATGAAGATTTTTTAGAGTTAGGCACCAATGGCGAATTGCCGACCTTGGTCGATCGTGATTTAGTGCTGTTTAAACCGCGAATTATTTTAGAATATCTGGACGAACGTTTTCCGCATCCGCCATTAATGCCGGTTTATCCAGTTGATCGTGCCAAATCGCGCCTGTTAATGCATCGCATCGAACAAGACTGGTTTTCTGTGATCGAACAAGCAGAGCGTTTAGCCGAAGCAGAAAAAATGAAAATGCTGAACGATTTAAAAGATGAGTTGTTGTCTTTTGGTCCAATTTTTGCGCAAAAACCGTACTTTTTAAGTGAAGTATTCAGCTTAGTGGATTGCTATATTGCGCCAATTCTTCATCGTTTACAAAGCTATGATATTAAATTTAACGGTGCGGGCAGCAAAGCGATTAAAAACTATATGGATTTGGTTTTCGAGCGCCCTTGCTTTGTTACTTCATTAAAAAATTCACCGCAAAAAGTGATTGTGGAAAAATAATAGGTTAAATATGACTGGATCAACCACTGCAAAGCGCCCTTATTTGCTCAGAGCCTACTATGATTGGCTGTTAGATAATGATTTAACACCGTATCTGGTTGTTGATGCGTTTTATCCGCACACTGTAGTACCAGATGATTTTGTTAAAGATGGGCAGATTGTATTAAATATTTCGCCAAATGCCTGCGGAAATTTACAGTTGGGCAATGATAAAATTGTGTTTAACGCCCGTTTTAAAGGGATTCCGCGTGATATTATCGTACCAATGGGCGCTGCATTGGCAATTTATGCGCGTGAAAATGGTGACGGCGTGATGTTTGAGTTGGAAGAAACGTATGAACGCGAAGTTGAACGTAGTTTAGGCGATTTAGTCGAACAACCTGCGAGTTTTGTTGAAATTGTCGATAAGCCGCAAACGATAAAAACGGCAACCAGCGACAAACCTAAAGCGAAACGTTCTGCCAGTCATTTGAAAATTTTAAAATAACCTATCAACAGCTCCTAAGCTGACCGCACTTTTCTTTTGGTTTAACAAAAAGTGGTTTAACAAAACGTGATTTAACAAAAGATAAAGCTGCGGTTTTGCTATTTTTGGCAACAGCCCTGACCACTCAGCGAATCAATAATCGGACATTGGCTTTGATCATCACCGGGACACTCGTCTGCTAATGCAGTCAATTGCCGTTTCATCTCTTGCAGTTGCGTAATTTGTTGCTCTAAATGCTGAATTTTATCCAACGTCCGCTGTTTAATTTCACGGCTGTGGCGCTGTGGATTCAGATAAAGATCAAGTAACTCCTTCGATTCAGGTAACGAAAATCCGGCACTGCGAGTGCGCTGCAAAAAACATAGTTGGTCAACTTGCTGTGAATTATATTGTCGATATCCGTTGCTGCTGCGCTGGGGTGGGGTAATAATGCCTTTTTCTTCATAAAATCGAATAGTTTTATCACTTAAGCCGGTCAGGGCAGCCACTTGTTTAATATTCATAAAAAATGCTTGACTCTACAGTTAGTGGAAGCTTTATTCTAATGACGTTTTATAAAAGATTCAACTAAACGATATCACAGAAGAGAGCCTATCTATGTCAACTATTTTAGGATTAGCACAATTATCCTGCCAAAATTGTGTACGCCATGTGCGCGAAGCTTTGCAGAACGTGGCAGGCGCAAGTGCGGTTAAAGTCAATTTGCACTATGCAAAAATTGAAGGAGACGTGCCGGTTTCCGCTTTAATCCAAGCAGTACAAGGGGCCGGTTATCAGGCGCAAGCCAATCCTGCTGCGACATTTAAATTGATCCTGTCCGGCTTATCTTGCCAGCATTGCGTCAAAACCCTGGACAAAGCCTTAACCGAATTTGATCCTAATTTGATTTACCAATTGAGCCTGGCCACGTTGACGGTTTATGCAGAAGATGTTAAGCCGGAAGTATTGATTAAACTGGTTGAAGATATCGGTTATCAGGCGCAACTATCCGCTGAGAGCGACCCTTGCCCAAAAACTGAGCTACCGTCCGCGCGCAGTCAGATAAAATCCGATCCTGATTCAGCGACGGTAGTCGAAAAAACAGTTGTAAACAAAACGGTCAATAACAACGAAATCGCTCCACAATCGATGGCTGAACAGCAGCAAACCACCCAGCTATTATTAAGTGGAATGACTTGTGCCAGTTGTGTATTAAAGGTTGAAAAAGCGCTGGCTGCGGTACCTCAGGTTGAAAAAGTCAATGTCAATCTGGCTGATAACAGCGCAATCGTTTATGGCGCTGCATCGCAACAAGCGCTGATCAGTGCGGTTGAACAAGCCGGTTATGCTGCAGAAATCGTTGCCGAGCAGCACCTTCGGCGCGAAAAACAGCAACAAAATATCGCAAAAGAGATCCGCCAGCGCAAAAGGCAGGCGTTTATAGCACTGGTATTCGGTTTTGCACTAATGCTGTGGGGCATGCTTTACGGCATGAGCGTAACGCAAGATTCACGATCTGCTTGGTTGGCTGTGGGGGTTGCCAGTGCGCTGGTGATGATGTTC
>VDHG01000041.1 GCA_006228005.1 Testudinibacter crocodili | reverse complement strand
ATCTAGAGCGGAAATATCCGCCCGATTTGATGTAAAAATAAACTGATGTAAAGCAGGTAGTTTATGACACAAGCAAAAAAACTGGTGGTGCTGGGCAGCATCAATGCCGACCATGTTCTTGCCGTACCGCACTTTGTCAAACCGGGCGAAACCTTGGCAGGCAACAGTTATCATATCGCTTACGGTGGTAAAGGTGCCAATCAGGCAGTGGCGGCAGCACGTTTGGGAACACAGACTGATTTTATCGCCTGTATCGGTGACGACACTTTAGGCGCAGCGATGAAAGATGCGTTTGCACAGGACGGCATCAATATCGACAGTATTGTCACGATTCCGAATGAAATGAGTGGTATTGCGATGATTCAAGTCGCCGCCAACGGCGAAAATAGCATTGTATTGGCAGCCGGTGCTAATGCGTATTTAGATCGGACGTTAGTGGACAAATTTGCTGACAACATCGCACAAGCTGATGCGCTGCTGATGCAGTTGGAAACACCGTTATCAGGTATCATCGCCGCGGCTAAAATAGCCAAAGCTAACGGTACGCAAGTGATTTTAAATCCGGCACCAGCGCAGGTGCTGCCTGATGAATTGTTGTCGCAGCTGGATATGATCACCCCGAACGAAACCGAAACCGAGATTTTGACCGGGATTAAAGTCAATGATGAAGCCAGTGCCACACAGGCTGCCAACGTATTTCATCAAAAAGGCATTGCGACGGTGCTGATTACGTTAGGCGCAAAAGGCGTATTTGTCAGCGAAAAGAGTGGTTTTCGCGGCATTATTGCCGGTTTTCGCGTGCAGGCGGTAGATACCACTGCCGCAGGCGACACCTTTAACGGGGCTTTACTGACCGCACTTTTAGAACAAAAAAGTTTAGTGCAGGCAATCCGTTTTGCCCATGGCGCCGCAGCGATTTCGGTGACACGCAGCGGCGCACAACCGTCGATTCCGACCCGGCAACAGACGGACAATTTTCTCTTGGCTCAAGCGGAAACATAAGGGGAAGAAGATGGCGACGATGAAGGATATCGCCCGTTTGGCACAGGTTTCTACCTCGACGGTGTCGCACGTCATCAATAATTCCCGTTTTGTCAGCGATGAAATTCGCGATAAGGTGCTGGCAGTGGTGCGTGAGTTGAATTACACTCCGTCGGCACTGGCGCGCAGCTTAAAAATCAAAGAAACCAAAACCATCGGAATGCTGGTGACTGCCAGCGCTAATCCGTTTTTTGCCGAAGTGCTGCGCAGTGTGGAGCGCTATTGCCACCGACATCAATATAACTTGATTTTGTCTTATACCGATGGTGATGGCGAACGGCTGCAACGCAATCTGGAAACCTTGATCCGCAAACAGGTAGACGGCTTGATTTTGATGTGTTCCGAATCCCATTGGCAATTAAATGATGATATCAGCCAGCGGTTGCAGCTGCCGATGGTGATGCTTGACTGGTGGCCGGCCGCACTTAATGCGGATAAAGTACATGAAAATTCAGAATATGGTGGCTATCTGGCGACAAAAACCTTAATTGATGCCGGACACCGCGATATTGCGATTATCACTGGCAGTTTCAAAAAATCCCTGGCATTAAACCGTTTGAACGGTTATCAGACCGCACTTTCACAGGCAGGCATTCCATTCAGACAAGATCGGGTGTTCGAAAGCCATTTTGATATTGCCAGCGGCATTGAAAGCATGCAGCAGATCCTACGGCTTGATCCACACCCAAGTGCGGTATTTGCCTGTTCGGATACGATTGCCATCGGCGCTTATCAGGCGGTTTGGCGCGCTGGATTGCAAGTTGGCAAAGATATCTCGATTATCGGCTATGACAATATCGAACTGGCGCAATATCTGTCGCCACCGCTGACCACGATTCACCAGTCAAAAAATAATCTGGCGAAACAAGCGGTGGAAATGCTGTTGCAACGGATTAAACAACCAGATTCAGAAAACCGCACGTTAACCCTTGAACCGCACTTAGTATGGCGCGAATCGGTGGCACTGCGGGATTAAAATATAGGATTGATATGATCAAAGTAGGGGGCGATTGTATATCGCCCCGAACCGCACTTTGCATCTTTTCTTTATTTATTAAGTGCTTATACCGCACTTCGCAAACGGGCGGATATATAATCCTCCCCTACTTTGCCTCATCAAATATCTTTGTAATAATCTGCGTGTGGTTTCACCGCACCCTGATTTTACAGAACTAAGCGCACGATTTTATCGGCTTGTAAACGGCGGAAGCGGTTCAGTAGTTTTTTGACTTCCGGCGGATAGCTGTGCAGTTTTTCCAGTGCACGGTAGTGGTGAAGCTGCTGAGTATGTTGGCGAATGGTTTGCAGCTCACGTTGCACCTGCGGTTGCAATTGCTGCTGCGGATCTTGAATCAACAGCGCATTTTCTGCGTCCAACCGCCAAGCACGTGGGTTGAGGTTGTTGCCGGTCAACAAAATATAGTGATCATCGACCCATACCCCTTTCAGATGGTAGGAGTTATCGCCGTGTTGCCATAAACGCACGGTAAGTTGACCATTATTTAGCATTTTTTGCTGCTTTTTGCAGAAATTTCGCAAATTCATTTCATACAAATAAGGCAATGCTGCCGACATATTAAACGGTTTGTCCGGTGCAACATAAAAGTCGTTGGCCGTTTTGTCGCCGACAATAATTTCCACTGCTTTACCCTCTTTCAATAACTGTGCCAGTTGCAACCGTAGGCTGCGTGGAAAGTTGAAATAGGGGGTGCAGATGGTCAGTTTTTGCTGCACCACACTGAATAACGCCTCGATCACGGTATTCAATTGATTGCCGTTGGATAGCCCGAAAATCGGTGAAATCAGTAGTTGGTTTGGATCAAACTCGACTGTCTCACTGACGTGATATTGGCTGTGTTGGCTGAGTTTTTTCCGATAGTGGCGAATTGCAGGGCGGATGCTTTTGTCTTTACGAACCGGCTGATCTAAACGTTGAACCGCACTTTGATCGTTCAGGCAGTCGTTTAAAAATGCGACAAAACTGTCGGCTAACGCACGGTTACGGATTTTTTGGTAGCGGTCATAACGATATTTATCTTGTTGATGCAAATAAACATTATTAATACTGGCGCCACTGTAGAGAATGGTGTCGTCAAATACTGAGCCTTTAATATGCAACACCCCGAACAATTCGCGGGTGTTGATCGGCACGCCGTGGAAAGCGATGTCGTTTTGTGGATCCAACGCATATTTTTGGCGTTGTTCGGCGTACCATTCGGCGTTGGTTTGTTGGATTTCAGCACCGATTAAACCACGCTGTGCCCGGTGGAAATCAACAAAAACTTGGATGTCCAAGTGCGGATTACGTTGTTTCGCTTGATATAATTCAGCCAGCATTTCTTGGCCGGCTTCATCGTTTTGCCAGTAAAGTGCGGTAATGTAAATGCGTGTTTTTGCCTGCCGAATCAGCTGAATAAAGTGCTGTTTGTAGTCTGCGGTAGAGTAAATAAACTCTACATCGCCTGCCGCTTGCGGCAGAAACGGCAGAGCGTGTAGCTGATGCAGAGACTGACGATATTTAGTATTCAGCATAGTAAATAATAAAAGTATTAAAATTTAAAAAGGACATTAAAGTGATTTAGTTTACCTGCCTTAATTCAGTTTGAACAGGGTTTTGCCGAGAAGTTTGCTTAAATTGGAATAAAAATTTGCTATAATCGGCACCATATCACGTTTGTATGTTGGCGCATATAAACTCTTTTCAGCCATCAACCTATAGGCACCTGCATGAACGATAAATCCAACCGCAAACCTGCATTTCAACAACCTAAATCCGGTAGCCGTTTTTCGGCGAAAGAGCCGCGTGGCGAGCGCAGCTCACAGCGCAATTCTCGCAATGACGGCGGACGCGCCGAACCACGCGGTGACAGACAGGAAAAACGTTTTTCAGAAAACCGCACTTTTGATAAACGCACTTCAGATAAACCTCGTTTTGAGAACCGCACTTCGGAGGATCGCTGTCGATTCAACGATAAAGAAGGTGAGCGTAGCGAACGGAGAGCGCCACGTCAAAACCGAGAAGGAGGGCGTGATGATCGTAGCCGTGATAACCGCAGCAGTGATAACCGTAACCGCGATCGTGATAACCGCAGCAGAGACAATCGAGAGCGTCAGGATAGCGCAACACCTGCCTTTGTCTGGGGCGAACGGGAAATGAAGGCGACTAAAGCCGGTAAAAATAGCGAAGGCAGCGTTAAGGTGATGATTAAAGGTGACGTCGCTGGAGAGAAAAAAACCGGTCCGTTGTCACCGCGTGCACCGGAAAAAATCCGCAAGAACCGCAATGAAGAGATGAAAATCTATGGTGAAGCCGCCTGTTTGGCGCTGTTCCGACAGCGCCCGGAAAGTATTGTGCGTTTGTGGACCAATATTGAAACCAGCCACCGCATCGGCAAGCTGACCAGCTATTTAGCCACAGCGAAAAAAGCGTATCATGTGGTGGACAATGCCGAATTGGCGTTGGTGAGCGGTAGCGAACATCATGGCGGAATTTGTATGCTGGTCAAAAAAGCAACACCGATGAATTTGGAAGCGTATCTAAAAACCGCCAAATTGCAAGATTGTGTGCTGTTGCTCGACGGCATTGATAATGCTTATAATGTTGGCGGTGTGATCCGCACCGCTGCGTACTATGGCGTAAAGGGCATTGTTTGTGAAAGTGCGGACAAGTTGTATTCTGCCGCTGCCGCCAGAGTAGCGGAGGGGGCGATGGAGCATATTTATGCATTGGAAAGCAGCAGCACTGAAATGGCATTGCAAGCGTTGAAAAACGCTGGTTATCAATTGGTTGCAGTTACGGCAAACAAACAGGCGCAACCGTTGGATAAAGTGGTGTTAAGCGATAAAGTGGCGTTTGTTCTCAGTGAAACAATACCGGCGCAAGTCAATCCATTGATCGAGCAATCGGTGGTATTGTCGTTTGAAAATCCGTTGAATAGCGGTCTGAATGTCGCAGTTAACTGTGGCGTTTTGTTGTCGCGTTGGTATTTCCGCTAACGGGATAACTTAAAGCTTATCTGAATGGTGCAGCAGAGCAAAGCGCTCCCAGAGTGTGTCTTCCGATTCGATATGGTCTGGATCCGTAATAATGCAATGATTAATCGGGCAGACTTTTTGGCAGGTCGGGATATCGTAGTGCCCGACACATTCGGTGCAGAGGGCGGGGTCAATCACATAGATTTCTTCGCCCATGCTGATCGCCTGATTTGGGCATTCAGGTTCGCACATATCGCAGTTGGTGCATTTTTCGGTGATCAGCAGCGCCATAAATATTGTCTCAAATTTTTAATATCGGTATTGGCTTAAAAAGCGGATGATTATAATCAAAGTCGCCGAAAAAACCAACAACGTTAATCTTTAAATTTTTATTGAAAAAACTGTTATGCAACTAAATTCATCTAAAATTTCGCAGCTGGCGCTGTTTATTGTTCTGTTTTTTGCTTTGATTTTAAGTGCGCTGTATTTTTCCTACCGTCAAAAAGCCTCGATTGATGCTGTGTTGGAGAGCGATTATGATGTTTCGATGGCAAGGGATTCCATCGGACAGAATAAAAATGCAAAAACCGGCTACTACACTTTAGTGCTTTCATGGTCACCGGGTTATTGCCAGAATCTGCGTGCCAGCAATGCCGGGGCGATTCCTAAAGCAGCAGCTTATCAATGTGGTGAAACCCAGAAGTTTGGCTGGGTTATTCACGGCTTGTGGCCACAGAGTGCGACTGCTCGTCGGGTGAGTGATCATCCACGTTTTTGCCAAGGTGATTTGCCGCCGTTAGAAGTGGCACTATTGGAGAAATATCTGGCACACTCTCCGAGTTTGCAGCTGTTGCAGGGCGAATGGGAAAAACACGGCGCTTGTGCGTTTAGTCAGCCCAAGGACTATTTTGACAAGCAGCAAGAACTGTTTCAGAGCTTGAAATTGCCGGATTATGATCTGAAACGTTCAGATTTATTTGCTTGGTTGCGGCGTAATAACCCACAGTTAAGCGGTAAATATTTGGGGGCCGGACGTGATGAGCTGCAAATTTGCTATGATTTAGCATGGCAGGTGATCAATTGCCCGAAAATCCGATTCTAGCAAAATTAAAAAATTCTGGTTTAAAGTGCCGGAATTGCAAAAGAAATGTGTTCAAAGTGTTAAAAATAACCGCTGTTATTGACAAAAAAGTAGATAGCTTCTGCTAGAAAATGGTTTTGGCGGTATAATCAAAAGCATTCAAACGGAATAATTTCAAACATTAAAATTTTACATTGTGGCGCTAGATTAAATTGCTATAATCAATCCGCTACGGTACACAGAAATCGCTGTAAAATTATCAATCACAATTAAATAAGAGGACTTATTATGTCAGTAATTAAAATGACCGACTTGGATTTGGCGGGTAAACGTGTTCTTATTCGTTCCGATTTAAACGTACCTGTGAAAGACGGGAAAGTGACTTCCGACGCACGTATCAAAGCATCGATCCCGACGATTGAGCTGGCGCTGAAGCAAGGTGCGAAAGTGATGGTTACTTCCCACTTCGGTCGTCCTACGGAAGGCGAATATAATCCAGAATATTCGTTACAGCCGGTGGTTGATTATTTGAACAACGCATTAGATGTGCCGGTGCGCTTAGTTAAAGATTATTTGGATGGGGTAGACCTTGCTCCAAATGAATTGGTGGTGTTGGAAAATGTACGTTTTAATAAAGGCGAAAAGAAAAACGAAGACGAATTGACCAAAAAATATGCTGCGCTTTGCGATGTATTTGTAATGGATGCCTTCGGTACCGCGCACCGCGCACAAGGTTCAACCCACGGCGTGGCGAAATTTGCCACAGTAGCCTGTGCCGGTCCATTATTAGCGAATGAGTTGGATGCTTTAGGCAAAGCACTGAAAAGCCCGGCCCGCCCAATGATTGCCATTGTTGGGGGTTCTAAAGTATCAACTAAATTAACGGTTTTAGACTCTTTGTCAAAAATCGCTGACCAACTGATTGTAGGTGGCGGTATTTCCAATACCTTTGTTGCTGCGCAAGGCTTGAATGTCGGGCAATCGCTGTATGAAGCCGATTTGATTCCGGAAGCACAGCGTTTAATGCAAATTGCAGAAATTCCATTGCCGAGTGATGTGCGTGTTGCTACTGAATTTTCTGAAACTGCACCGGCAATCGAAAAAGCAGTAACAGATGTGCAAGACAACGAACAAATTTTGGATCTGGGTGATCAATCGGCAGAAGTGCTGGCAGAAATCATCCGTGGTGCCAAAACTATTCTGTGGAATGGCCCAGTCGGGGTGTTTGAATTCCCTAATTTCCGTAAAGGTACTGAAATTGTAGCAAAAGCAATTGCAGACAGTGACGCTTTCTCGATTGCGGGCGGCGGTGACACTTTAGCGGCAATCGATTTGTTTGGTATTGCCGACAAAATCTCTTATATTTCAACCGGTGGTGGCGCATTCTTAGAGTTCGTTGAAGGCAAAGTATTGCCGGCAGTGGCGATTTTGGAAGAACGTGCTAAAGCATAAACCGCACTTGAGTTAATCCGATTTATCAACTTTGAGAGTTGTAACAGCTCTCGTTTAAACATAGGAAATCTACCATGTCAAAATTATTAGATATTGTAAAACCGGGCGTTGTTACCGGCGATGATGTACAAAAAGTTTTTGCTTATGCTAAACAGCACGGCTTTGCTTTGCCGGCGGTAAACTGCGTCGGTACCGATTCAGTGAATGCCGTGTTGGAAACTGCAGCACGTGTTAAAGCACCGGTCATTGTGCAGTTTTCTAACGGTGGGGCTCAATTTTATGCGGGTAAAGGTATCAAACCAACCGATGGTTCTCGTCCGGACGTGCTGGGTGCGGTCGCTGGTGCAAAACATGTTCATCAACTGGCAGAACATTACGGGGTGCCGGTGATTTTGCATACCGACCATGCCGCTAAAAAATTGTTACCATGGATCGACGGTTTATTAGATGCCGGTGAAAAACACTTTGCAGAAACCGGTAAACCGCTGTTTTCTTCACACATGATCGATCTTTCCGAAGAGCCGATGGAAGAAAATATGGCGATTTGCCGTGAATACTTAGCACGTATGTCAAAAATGGGCATGACGCTTGAGATTGAAATCGGTATCACTGGCGGCGAAGAAGACGGTGTGGATAATTCCGGTGTTGATGAATCTAAATTGTATACACAGCCAGAAGATGTGCTGTATGTTTATGACCAACTGAATCCAGTTAGCCCACGCTTCACCATCGCAGCAGCATTTGGTAACGTGCACGGTGTGTACAAACCAGGTAACGTGAAGTTAAAACCATCTATTTTAGGCGCATCGCAAGAATTCGTCTCTAAAGAACGTAATTTACCGCCGAAATCAATGGACTTCGTGTTCCATGGTGGTTCTGGTTCTTCAACTGCAGAAATCCGCGAAGCGATCAGCTACGGTGCGATCAAAATGAACATCGACACTGATACCCAATGGGCAGCTTGGGAAGGTATTCTGAACTTCTATAAAGCGAATGAAGCTTATTTACAAGGTCAGCTGGGCAATCCAGAAGGCGCAGATTCTCCGAACAAAAAATACTACGATCCGCGTGTTTGGTTGCGTAAATCAGAAGAAGCCTTGTCCAAACGTTTGGAACAGTCTTTCGATGACTTAAATTGCCGTGATGTACTGTAATTGCGGCTAGTTTGAAGCGCCATGAATAAGGCGCTTCTGCTCATAATAAAAAAGCACTCGTGTTGAGTGCTTTTTACGTTTTATTAATAGGTTATTTACTGTGACAGCAACAATCAGAGGCTTTTTTATCAAAGCGAGCGGCTGCTTCGTCCCAGTTGACGACGCTCCAGAAGGCTTTGATGTAGTCTGGGCGACGGTTTTGATACTTCAGATAATAGGCGTGTTCCCAAACATCCAAGCCTAAAATCGGGAAGCCTGCGACACCTGCAACCTCTTTGCCCATCAATGGCGAGTCTTGGTTGGCGGTGGAGACAACGGATAATTTGCCGTCATTTAGCACTAACCATGCCCAACCTGAACCGAAGCGGGTTGTTGCCGCTTTTTCAAATTCTGCTTGGAACGCTTCAACAGAGCCGAAATCGCGCACGATAGCCTCTTTCAATGCGCCTTGTAAAGTGGTGCCTAATTTCAGCCCTTTCCAGAACAGTGAATGGTTAGCGTGTCCACCGGCATTGTTGCGAAGTGCGGTGCGTTTGTCCGCTGGGATTTTGTCTAAATTAGCAATCAGTTCACCGGGACATTTGTCTTGCCATTCCGGCAAGGTTTCTAACACCGCATTGGCGTTATTCACATAGGCTTGGTGGTGTTTGGAATGGTGAATTTCCATGGTTTGCTTGTCAAAGTGCGGTTCTAATGCATCGTAGGCATAAGGTAATTCAGGTAGAGTATAAGCCATTTTCATTTCCTCATTTGGTTGAATAAAGCGCTAAAAATAATACTTCAGTAATACTTCGTTAGGATGAAGCGAATTGAGTTTTCGATGCTCAGTGTAGCAAAGAAATTGATCGAGATCATTAAATGTTTAGGGTCTGTTATGTCAGATTAGATTTCGCATAAAAAATAGAAAGGCAGAATGTTTATTTTCTGCCTTTTGTCGCTTAAGTCAGCTTGTAGCTAACCGCACTTTTATGCTCGTTGCCTTACTCTTGGTTATCTTTAGAAGCATTAACTGCCGCTACAGCCACCATGTTGATGATGCGGCGCACCGAAGCCACCGGCGTCAGAATATGAGCCGATTGGCGCAAGCCCATCAACATTGGTCCAACGGTGATTGCCGTGGTTGCCGAGCGCAGCAGGTTGTAGCCTATCCGTGCTGCTTCCATATTCGGCATCACCAATAAGTTAGCGCCGCCTTTCAATGGGCTGTCCGGCATAATGTTTTTACGCAATTTTTCGGACAAGGCGATATCAGCATGCATTTCGCCATCGATAATCAGAGTTGGATCACGTTGTTGCACCAATTGTAACACTTTACGCATTTTGACCGCACTTGGGTGATCGCTGGCGCCATAGTTGGAGTGAGAAATCAATGCCACTTGCGGTTCAATTCCAAAGCGACGCACTTCTTCTGCTGCCATTAGCGTGATTTCCGCCAAAGATTCTGCATCCGGATCTTGGTTGACGAAAGCATCAGTGACAAACACGTTGCCACTTGGCATCACCAAGCCATTGACCGTAGCGGCGGTTTTCACACCGTCTTTTAAGCCAATTACGTTACGGATAGATTTGAGGTGATCGGCATAAGAGCCGACCAATCCGCAAATCATACCGTCGGCTTGCCCCAGGTTCACCAACATTGCGGCGATTGTGGTCGGGTTGATCCGAATCTCTTGTTTTGCTAAGGCTGGGGTGATGCCACGACGTTTCATGATGTCGTAATAGCCTTTCCAGCAAGTTTCGTAGCGTTCGTCCTTTTCAATATTGATAATCTCGAACTCTTTGCCTTCTTCAATTTGTAAACCAAGCTGTTTGATCCGCTGTTTGATTACGTCCGGACGACCAATTAGAATTGGCAATGCGATTTCCAATGTTGCAATTTCTTGCACAGCGTGTAATACGCGCGGCTCTTCGCCGTCGGAAATGATAATCCGTTTTTTATCAAGACGAGCCTGAGCGAAAATCGGTTTCATGAACAGATTGGTTTTATACACAAACTGAGTCAGTTTTTCGATATAAACGCTGAAATCAGTAATTGGACGCAACGCCACCCCAGAGTCCATAGCCGCTTTGGCGACCGCTGGGGCTATTTTGATGATTAAACGTGGATCAAATGGTTTTGGAATCAAGTATTCCGGACCGAATGCCAGTTCTTGATCACCGTAAGCAGAGGAGACCACATCACTTTGTTCCGCATGCGCCAGTTCGGCAATCGCATGCACGGCAGCCAGTTTCATCTCTTCGTTAATGGTGGTAGCACCCACATCTAAAGCGCCGCGGAAGATAAATGGGAAACACAATACGTTATTGACCTGATTCGGGAAATCCGAGCGGCCGGTGCAGACAATCGCATCTGGACGTACTGCTTTGGCATCCGGTGGCAGAATTTCCGGATCCGGATTAGCAAGCGCCAAAATAATTGGGCTTGGTCCCATGCTTTTGACCATTTCTTGGGTTAAAGCACCAGCGGCGGAACAACCCAAGAAAATATCGGCATTTGGAATGGCATCTGCCAGATGACGAGTGCCGTTATCTTCAATGGCATAAAACTTTTTGGTTTCATCCATGCGATCGGCATCTTCACGCTGTTTGTAAATCACCCCTTTGGAATCACAAACGGTGATGTTTTGTTTTTCCATGCCCAACGCACGCAATAAATTCAAACAGGCAATAGCCGATGCACCTGCACCGGAAACGACCAGTTTAACATTTTTGATGTCTTTATTGACCACACGTAAGCCGTTGATTACCGCGGCGGCACAGATGATGGCGGTGCCGTGTTGGTCATCGTGGAATACCGGAATTTTCATTCGTTCACGCAGTTTTTTCTCAATATAGAAACATTCCGGTGCTTTGATATCTTCTAAGTTGATGCCGCCGAAAGTGGGTTCGAGCGAGGCGATAATCTCGACCAGTTTGTCCGGATCGCGCTCGTCAATTTCGATGTCGAACACATCAACGCCGGCAAATTTTTTAAACAAGACGCCTTTGCCTTCCATCACTGGTTTGCCTGCCAAAGCACCGATATTGCCTAAACCGAGCACCGCAGTGCCGTTGGAGATCACCCCGACCAAATTACCACGAGCAGTGTATTTATAAGCCGCCAGCGGATCTTGTTGAATTTCCAGACATGGAATGGCGACTCCCGGTGAGTAGGCAAGCGCCAGATCACGTTGGGTGGCGAGGGATTTGGTTGGGGTTACTTCGATTTTTCCCGGAATCGGAAATTCATGAAAATCAAGAGCAGCTTGGCGCAGTTGTTTATCCATTGTCTAATCCTTATCAATACAGGTTGTAAATAGGTTGAATTGGTTTGATCAAAATGTTAAGGAGTAAATTATACGCCTTATTTCAGTATTGTTGAGGATTGTTCAAGGAGTATGTGATATGGAACACATATTTTTTGGTGAAATGCTTTTCAAGTCATCGAGTATTTAAGTGAATTTAATCGACGATAATTTAGCTTAGCAACTGTATCTTTAAGGTTAAAGGGGTACAATATGCGCAATAGGTGATAGTAAAAATAAAAATGAAAGGTTGATGATGCGTTTAGATAAATTTTTGGCAGAGCAGAGTGGGTTGACCCGTTCGCAAGTGGGGAAAACCCTACGCAGTGGGGTGGTTACGGTAAACGGTGCGGTGATAAAATCCGGCGCAACCCACATTTCATCGGCGGATCAGATTCTGTTTGACGGCGAGTTATTGCAGTGGCTGGAAGCCGGACAATACTTGATGTTACATAAACCGGCAGGGTATATTTGTTCCCATGACGACGGCGAATACCCAACGGTATACCAATTATTTGATTATCCGCTCAGAAATAAATTGCACTCTGTCGGGCGCTTGGATGTCGATACCACCGGGCTGGTGTTATTGACCGATGATGGGCAATGGTCACACCGTATCACCTCCCCCAAATTTCAATGTGAAAAAACCTATTTGGTGACGCTGGCGGATCCGATCGAAAGTAACTATCAAAGTGCGGTTGAGCAGGGCATTTTATTACGAGGGGAACAAGCGCCGACCAAACCAGCCAAACTTGAGATTGTGGACGACTACAATCTGAATTTAACCATCAGTGAAGGGCGCTACCATCAGGTGAAACGTATGTTTGCGGCGTTGGGGAATAAAGTGGTCGGACTGCACCGTTGGCGGATTGGCGCAGTAATGTTGGATGAGTCGTTGGACGAAGGCGAATACCGCACGTTGACAGCGGCAGAGGTAGTCGGCTTTAAATGATATAGTAGTAGCCATTTGATGTTGAAATCAGGAACGAGAATGTTACAGACAGAAAAGATAAGACAAATTAAAAAAAGCCCGATTTTCGTGTTAATTTTGGGGATTTTAGCCATGCTGCCGCCGTTGGCAATCGATATGTATCTGCCATCGTTTTTGGATATTGCCCGTGATTTAAGTGTGAATTCAGAGCGGGTGCAAAATACGCTGGCGCTGTTTACGCTGGGTTTTGCAGTCGGGCAATTACTGTGGGGACCGGCAGCAGACAGTTTCGGACGCAAGCCGGTGATTATGATTGGTACACTTATTTTTGCGCTGACCGCACTTTTCCTGACGCAGGTGGACAACATTCAAGATTTCCTGATTTTGCGCTTTATTCAAGGCTTTTTTGGTGCGGCACCAGCGGTAGTATTGGGGGCATTGTTGCGAGATTTGTTTTCGAAAAACTATTTTTCCAAAATGATGTCGATGATTATGTTAGTGTCGATGATTGCACCACTGTTGGCGCCGTTTATTGGCGGTTATCTGGCTAAATTCTTCCATTGGCATTCTATTTTTTATGTGTTGGCGTTTTTTGGGATTTTAAGCTGTTTGCTGGTGTTTTGGAAAATTCCGGAATCTCATCCAGTCGAAAAACGTGTGCCGTTTAGCTTGAAAGTCGTGATGCGAAATTTCGCTTCGTTGATTCGGGTGAAAGCAGTGGTCGGCTATGTATTGGCAGGGGCTTTCTCATTTGCCGGAATGTTCTCGTTTTTAACCTCCGGTTCGATTGTGTATATTGATATTTACGGGGTAGCGCCGGAGCATTTTGGTTATTTCTTTGTGATGAACATGACGGTGTTGATTCTGTTTACTTCAATTAATGGCAAAATGGTGCTGCAAGTCGGTGCGGAAAAAATGCTGCGTTTTGGGTTAAGCATACAATTTTTAGCGGGTGTTTGGCTGCTATTGGTTGCGATGCTAGACTTGGGATTTTGGGCGATGGCACTGGGTGTTTCTGCCTTTGTTGGCATGTTGTCGATTATCGGCTCTAATGCGATGGCAGCGATTTTGGATCGCTTTCCGCAGGTTGCCGGTACCGCCAATTCCTTAGCTGGCACGATCCGTTTTGGCGTCGGCGCGATAGTCGGTTTTTTAATTGCGTTGGTGCCGATTACCAATGCGGTACCGATGTTGCTGTCGATGTTTTTATGCACCTTGTTGTCGGTGTTGAGTTACTATTTTTTAACTTACCGCAGCCTTAAATCAGCATAAGATTCAGCACGATGAAATTAACCATCAAAGATATTGCACGTTTAAGCGGCGTCGGGAAATCAACAGTTTCACGGGTGCTGAATAATGAGCCGAATGTCAGCGAAGCCACCAAAGCGCAGGTGTTGGCAGTGGTCGAAGAATACAATTTCCAACCGTCACGCAGCGCTCGGGCGATGCGTGGCATTGAGAATCGAGTGGTCGGGATCATCGTCACTCGGTTAGATTCGCCATCGGAAAATCGGGTGCTACGCGGTATTCTGAATGCGTTGCAGCAGGACGGCAGCGAACATTTTATTGTCGAAAGCCGTTTTGAGCCAAAATTGGTGGAAGAGCATTTGCGTTTTTTCGCACAGCGCCGTGTTGACGGAGTGATTGTGTTTGGTTTTAGCCAATTGCAACAAGAATCGCTGTTACCCTATAAGCAAAAATTGGTGGTGGTGGCACAGCATTATGCCGAACTGTCCTCGGTGTACTACGATAATTACGCCTCGATTCGGCTGCTGATGCAGCGCCTGTATCAACAGGGGCATCGGCAGATCGTCTATCTCGGCGTGACGTTGGATGATCACACCACGGGGCTATTGCGCTATCAGGCTTATCTCGATTTTTGCACCGAAAAACAACTCGAACCGCACTTTGCTTTAGGTTCACTGGATTATCATAATGCTTATCAACAAGCACCTTTAGTAATCACTAAACAGACCGAGGCGGTGGTTTGTGCCACCGACAGTATCGCAATTGCTGTCAACAAATATTTGCAGCAGCAACAACGCAGCGATATTCAAGTTTGTGGTGTCGGCAACAACAAGCTGCTGAAATTTCTGTTTCCGCAAACCTTGAGTATCGAGTTCGGACTGTATCGTGCCGGAGAACGCGCACTGCAACAGCTGCTACGCTTGCTGGCGCAACCGGAGCGGATCGAACACGTTTGTGTGGCTTGCCATTTTCCCGAAGAGATAACCCATCAGGGCGAATGATAAGATCCGCCCTTTGTTGCTGACGCTGACTAGCAATGCCGCCCGTTATTCCACATAAGGATCAAAAATGGTGGCTTTACGGGTCGCCATTTCTTCATAAAGGCTCCATTTCCGATTGGCCACTTTTTGCGCCCGAACCGCAATGTCGGCGGCTTCTTGCGGGTGTTGCCGTTGTAGCATTTGGAAGCGGGTTTCGTGGCTGCGGTACTCTTCCAGCGGTACGCTCGGACGTAAACTGTCGAGTGAAAACGGAATTTCCCCCACCTCTTTTAATGCCGGGTTGTAGCGGAACAATGGCCAGTGTCCGGATTTGACCGCTCTTTGCTGCTGTTGCAAGCCCTCTTCCATTTGAATGCCGTGGGCGATGCAGTGGCTGTAGGCAATGATGAGTGACGGCCCTTGATAGGCTTCGGCTTCGCGCATCGCCAGCAACGCTTGTTGTGGATCGGCGCCAAAGGCAATCCGTGCCACATAGACATTGTTGTAGGTGATCGCCTGCATCGCAATATCTTTTTTGCTTGCTTGTTTGCCGGAAGCGGCGAATTTGGCAACGGCACCGAGCGGGGTGGATTTCGACATTTGCCCGCCGGTATTGGAGTACACTTCGGTATCCATCACCAAAATATTGACATCGGCGCCGCTGGCCAGTACATGATCCAAGCCGCTGTAACCAATGTCATAAGCCCAACCGTCGCCACCGACGATCCAGATGGAACGACGGATCAGGTGATCGGCAACCGACTTTAAGTTAAGCGCACTGTCGCTACCGATGTCGCTTAACCGCACTTTCAGTTCGGCGACCCGTTTGATTTGCGCCTGAATCTGAGATTCGGTTTTCTGTTCGCTGTGCAGCAGTTGCTCGACTAGTTTCGGCGCCAAGTGCGGTGCTTGTTGGCGCAATAATTCCTGCGCCAATTGCTGGTGTTTGCTTTCAGCTAGACGGAAACCAAAGCCGAACTCGGCATTGTCTTCAAACAGCGAGTTCGACCATGCCGGGCCGCGACCATCGGCATTTTTACTCCAAGGTGTGGTCGGCAAATTGCCACCATAAATCGAGGAGCAGCCGGTGGCATTGGCGATCATCAACCGATCGCCGAACAGACGTGATAGCAAGCTGAGATACGGCGTTTCGCCGCAACCGCTGCAAGCACCGCTGAACTCAAACAGCGGTTGTAGGAACTGCACGCCACGTACATTGGAAAAATCGATTTTTGCCCGATCGTTATACGGAATGGTTTCAAAGAACGTCAGGCTCTGTTTTTCCTGCTCCAGATACGGGGTTTTTTCGTGCATATTAAGCGCTTTATGGCTCGGATTATCCAAATCGGTCATCGGGCAGGCATCGACACACAGCGAGCAGCCGGTGCAGTCTTCCGGATAGAGCTGAATGGTGTAGCGGGTGTCTGGAAAGCCACGTGCGGTGGTCATCGCAGAACGGAATCCGGGCGGCGCTTGTTCCAGCAGTTCTTTGTGGTAGAACTTGGCACGAATGGCGCTGTGCGGACAAACAAAACTGCAATTGCCGCATTGAATGCAAAGTGCTTGATCCCAAATTGGGATATTTTGTGCAATGTTGCGTTTTTCCCATTGGGTGGTTGCCGATGGATACGTGCCGTCCGGCGGCAGCATCGACACCGGAATCAAATCGCCTTTGCCCGCCATCATTTGTGCGGTAACTTGACGCACAAATTCCGGTGCTTTGCTTGAAACCGGTTGATAAGCCTGTTCAAGTGCGGTCACCTGTGCCGGAATATTCACCGGATAAAGATGGGTCAGAGTATGATCGACAGCGGCAAAATTCTTTTGCACCACCGCTTCACCTTTGCGCAAGTAGGTTTTCTCAATCGCTTTTTTGATTTTGGCAATCGCCTTGTCTTTTGCCATCACGTTGGAAAGGGCAAAAAAGCAAGTCTGCATAATGGTGTTGATGCGGTTGCCCATGGCGGTGTCTTTCGCCACTTTGTAAGCATCGATCACATATAGTTTAATCTTTTTATCGATAATCTGCCGCTGCACCGCACTTGGCAGTTTGTCCCAAATGCTATCGGCAGCATGCTGGCTGTTGAGCAGAAAAGTGGCATTGGGGGCGGCGTTGCCCAACATATCGGTGATTTGTAAAAAGGTTTCCTGATGACAGGCGATAAAATTCGCCGATTGAATCAGATACGGGCTGTTGATCGGGTTTGAACCGAATCGCAGGTGGGAAATGGTTTGTGAGCCGGATTTTTTCGAGTCGTACACAAAATAGCCTTGTGCGAAATAGTCCGGATCATCACCGATAATTTTAATCGTATTTTTATTGGCGCCAACCGTGCCGTCTGCACCTAAGCCGTAAAACATCGCGCGCACGGTGTCTTGACTTTCGATAGCATAACTTGGGTCAACCGTCAGGCTGGTGTGTGTGAGATCGTCGCTGATACCGACCGTAAAATGTTGTTTCGGATGGGATTGTTTCAGCTCGTCAAACACCGCTTTCACCATTGCCGGGGTAAACTCTTTACTT
Organism: Testudinibacter crocodili; assembly: GCA_006228005.1. Classification (GTDB taxonomy): domain Bacteria; phylum Pseudomonadota; class Gammaproteobacteria; order Enterobacterales; family Pasteurellaceae; genus Chelonobacter. The sequence goes on along the minus strand of VDHG01000041.1, from coordinate 9,009 downwards.
GACAGCCCGTAGCGTCCGGCGATTAGTTTTGGAAAAATCGGCAACCGCTCTTGGTTTTCGATAAGTGCGGTCAGGATATCCTGATACAGCGGCTCGCCGTTGCAGCCCGGTTCTTTGGTGCGATCCAACACGGCAATCCGTTTGACACTGTGCGGCAGTTCCGCCAACAGATGTTCGGCGCTTAGCGGGCGGTATAACCGCACTTGGATTGCGCCCAGTTTCTCGCCTTTGGCATTCAGATCACGCAGGGTCTCTTTCACGGTTTCAATGCCGGAACCCATGGCGATAATCACCGATTCCGCTTCGGGATCACCGTAATATTCGATGATTTTATACTGCCGTCCGGTCAACTCAGCCAACTGTTGCATTTTTTGTGCCACAATATTGGGCGTGTTTTGATAATACAAATTGACCGATTCGCGCGCCTGAAAATAGACGTCCGGATTTTGTGCCGTGCCGCGAATAAATGGATTGTCCGGGCTTAACCCTCTGGCGCGATGGGCCCGGACCAACTCGTCGGGGATCATCGCTTTGACTGCTTGGTCATCAATCAGCGCAATCTTATTGACTTCATGGGAGGTGCGAAAACCATCGAAAAAATGGATAAACGGAATGCGGGCGGAAAGCGTGGCAGCATGAGCAATCAGCGCCATATCATGGCTTTCCTGTACCGATGAAGCCGCCAACATCGCAAAACCAGTGGTGCGTGCTGCCATCACGTCTTGATGGTCGCCGAAAATCGAGAGACCTTGTGCTGCCAGCGAACGTGCTGCGACATGGAACACTGCCGAGGTCAATTCACCGGCAATTTTATACATATTCGGCAACATCAACATCAGCCCTTGTGAAGCTGTGAAGGTGGTGGTTAGTGCGCCGCTTTGCAGCGCACCGTGTACCGCCCCGGCAGCGCCGCCTTCACTTTGCATTTCGGCAACCAGTGGAATATTGCCCCAGATATTTTTCTGTTGTTCCGCAACCCACAAATCGACCAGTTCCGCCATGGTGGAGGACGGGGTAATCGGATAGATCGCACAGACTTCACTGACACGATAGGCAATTGATGCGGTGGCTTCGCTGCCATCGCAGGTGATCATTTTAGCATTGAATTGACTCATCATTTTCTCCTAACTGGCAACCGCCACCATTTCTAACGCATGACAAGGACATTGCAGATAACAGGCTTCGCAACCGGTGCATTTGGCGTAATCAACTTGGTAACCTTTGCCTTTACCCAGACGGATAATCGCCTCTTGCGGACAGGCGCCGAAGCAGCCGTTACACTCAAAACAGTTTCCGCAAGAGTAGCAGCGTTGCGCTTCGTAAACGGCTTCTTGTTCGTTCAAGCCACCCAAGACTTCATCAAAGGATTTGGCGCGCAGATGTGCTGCCATCGTCGGCTGTTCGCTCTGTTCGGCATCAGTTTTATACCAAAGGTGCAGCCGGTTATATTGAATCAGCGGATGCTTGCTCGGTTTTTGATAAGTGCGGTTATGCAAATAGGCATCGATATGATAAGCGGCTTTTTTGCCGTGCCCGACCGCAATGGTGACGGTGCGATCGGACGGCACCATGTCGCCACCGGCAAATAGACCAGCATAACCGGTCATCATGTTGTCATTCACCATTACCGTGCCGTCGGCTTTATAATCCACGCCCGGAATGCCTTGGGTCAGCTCGCTGTCGATATTTTGTCCCAGCGCCAGAATCAGAGAATCGGCTTCCAGATACTCGTATTCGCCGCTCGGTTGCGGGCGCCCTTTGTCGTCCAGCCGCATTTTTTCCAATTTAAAACGTGTGCCGTCGATTTCGTTAATGGTGCGCAGCCAGTGGAATTCCACACCTTCCTCGATGGCTTCGGCGCATTCAAAATCATGCGCCGGCATATTGTCTCGATCACGGCGATAGATCACCATCACATCCGAGCCCAAACGTTTGGCGGTGCGTGCCGCATCCATTGCAGTGTTGCCGCCGCCGTAAACGGCGACCCGTTTGCCCAGTGTGGGTGCTTGTCCCATGCCGATATCGCGCAAATAGCTGACCGCATCAGTCACCCGTGACGGATCATCGTTGGGAATATCGACTCCCCGCCCGATGTGGGCGCCGACGGCTAAAAATACCGCATCAAAATTGCCCTCCAGTTTAGCCTGCAAGATGTTATCAACTTTGCAGTTTAAGACGATATTCACCCCCATCTCTGCGATGCGGTTAATCTCGGCTTCTAAAATCGGGCGTGGCAAGCGGTAAGCCGGAATGCCAAAACGCATCATGCCACCTGCCAGCGGGGCAGAGTCGCGCACTTCGACTTGGTGTCCTTTCAGGCGCAAATGGTAAGCTGCGGACAGACCGCTCGGGCCCGCGCCGACCACCAACACTTTTTTGCCGCTGTCAGGATTGTTCAGCTCAACCTGCCAATGCTGTTCGATTGCTAGGTCTCCCAGAAAACGTTCAACGGCATGAATGCTGACTGCATCATCGACTTGGGTGCGATTGCAAGCAGTTTCACACGGGTGGTAACAAACCCGCCCGTGAATTGCCGGCATCGGATTGTTGCGCATCAGCTCTTGCCATGCCGCTTGGTACTGTTTTTCTTGTGCCAAGGAGAGCCACTGTTGAATATTGCTGCCGGTCGGGCAGGCATGATTGCAGGGCGGTAGGGAGTTGGTGTACACCGGTACTTTGGTTTGCACCGGTCCGGAGCCCTTTTTTTCGGTCAGATCCGGTGGAAAGGTCATATCAGCTTTAACATCTTTCATGGCAATGTCCTTTATTGTTTGTGCAAACAACGGACTGCATTCCCCTGAAATTGTGGGGAATCTCGTTATCATCTCGAGTCGTATTGAGGTAAAAAGTAATATTCGCTTGTCAACCGCTTTTATCGGCGGATAGCACTACAATACCCTATTTTTATTAAGGAGATGTAGTTATCTGTACTTTATGCGAGAAAGATCAATTTTTGCGGGATGGTGGTGGCGAAAAATGCGAACTTGCCCGAAATTTTGCATGATTCCGGGCATTCAAGGAAGGTTAAAGTAGGCTAAGTGCGGTGATGGTCTTGTTCGGTGATCGGGCGGATCACGCGGCACGGCACACCGGCGGCAAGGACATTATCCGGAATATCAGTGGTCACAATGCTGCCGGCGGCAATCACGCTATTGCTGCCAATGGTCACGCCGGGCATCACTTTGACGCCGCCGCCAAACCAGACATTGTCACCGACGGTAATTGGATAGGCATATTCCAAGCCTTGATTACGTCGTTCGGTGTCCAAAGGGTGACCGGCGGTATAGAAGCCGCAATCTGGGGCAATAAACACATTGTCGCCAAAGGTTACTTTGGCGCCGTCCAAGATCACACAATTATGGTTAGCGTAGAAATTCTCCCCGATTTCAATGTTATAACCGTAATCGCACCAAAATGGGGCTACCAGAGAAAAATGGGCTTGGGTTTTGCCGAACAGTTGCCGGATCAACTGTTGCTGCTGTTCCACCTCAGACGGACGCAGTTGGTTGTAATCATAGCAACGCTCTTTGCAGCGCAACCGCTCTTGAATTAAGTCAGGGTCGTTGTTGGCATCATAAATCAAGCCCGCTAGCATTTTCTGCTTTTCTGTCATGTTATCTGTCATTGAATTAGGGTCTGTTGATCTTTGTTTAGTTATACACTTTGTAGCAAATACACCGCTTGATAAGGCGCCAATTCAATGCTGTCGCCCAAAGCCAATGCTTGCGGATAATTATGCAATAAAGTTTGCCATTCACCGGCAGTCTGTTGCGGACGTTCAAGTGATTGTGTTTGATTGCTTAAATTGGCCAGCACCCACAATTTTTGCTTGCTGTCAGTGCGTAGATAGCTCCAAACGGACGGGTGTTGTGGCAACAGATCCTGATAATCACCGTCAGTCAATATTGGTAGGGATTTACGCAGCGCAATCAATTTTTTATAGCAATAAAATACCGAATCAGGGTCGTTGACCGCACTTTCGGCATTCACTTGCCGATAATTGGGGGCAACGCCGATCCAAGGTTCGGCAGTGCTGAAACCAGCGTTGGCTAGCGTATTCCACTGCATTGGGGTACGGCTGTTGTCGCGTGATTTCTGGGCTAAAATTTTCAGCACCAAGGCTTGATCCAAACCTTTATCTAACAACTCTTGGTACATATTCAGGCTTTCCACATCACGATATTGCTCAATGCGGGTGAAGCCCGGATTGGTCATGCCGAACTCTTCGCCTTGATAGATGTACGGTGTGCCTTGCATGCCGTGCAATACCATGGCCAGCATTTTGCCGGAAATCGTATGAAGTGCGGTTTCGTCACCAAAACGTGACACAATCCGTGGCTGATCGTGGTTGCACCAGAACAGCGCATTCCACGCTTTGCCGTGCATGCCTTGCTGCCAGTAGTTGAAAATCGACTTCAGTTCCACATAGTCTGGTGCCGCATAAGTCCATTTCTCACCGTTGGGATAATCAACTTTCAGATGATGGAAATTGAAGGTCATTGACAGTTCTGAGCCGTTCAGTGCAGCGTATTGTTGGCAATTTTGCAAGCTGGTGGACGACATTTCCCCGACCGTCATTAAACCGCGTGGTTGAAAAACCTGCTCACTCAATTCACGCATAAATTCGTGAATCCGTGGCCCGTCGGTATAGAAACGACGGCCGTCGCCTTGATCATCATTTGGAAAATCCTGATTTTTAGACACCAGATTGACCACATCCAAGCGCAACCCGTCCACGCCTTTATCTGCCCAAAAATGGCAAACCTGTTGTAGCTGTTGGCGGACTTTTTCATTTTCCCAGTTGAGATCTGCTTGTTCGGTGGCGAACAGGTGCAAATAGTGTTTGCCGACCTGTTCACTCCATTGCCATGCGCCGCCGCCGAATTTGGAGCGCCAGTTGTTGGGGGACTGCGTTTTATCTTCACCACGCCAAATATAGTAGTCATGGTATTTACTTTCCGGATCTTGTGCTTGTTTAAACCAAGCGTGCTCGGTGGAGGTGTGGTTGAACACCATGTCCATAACAATCCGAATGTTACGGCGATGCGCTTCGGCCACCAACAATTCAAAGTCCGCCATTGTGCCATAATCCGGATTGATGGCACAGTAATCGGCAACATCATAACCGTTATCAATTTGCGGTGAAGGGTAAATCGGGGTGATCCAAATCCCGTCGACACCTAACATCTGTAAATAATCTAAGCGTTGAATAATACCGCGAATATCGCCGCGCCCGTTGCCGCTGGTATCCTGAAAACTTTTTGGATAAATTTGGTAGATAACCCCGTTCTTCCACCATTCTGTCTGTTGCATTGCTTGTCCTTTTGTCTGTTTATTTCGGTTCAAAACCGCACTTTCAATTTTTTAGTGTGTTATTGCGCTAATGTGCCTTTTACCGCTTGGCGTTTATATACCAGAATCGTCAACAGTAATGGCACCACCACCGCAACCAGCATCGCCAAGGCAAAGATGCCCCAATATTGCGGTTGAATTGACAAAATTCCCGGTAAACCACCGACGCCGATGCCGTTTGCCATCACCCCTGCCAAGCCACAAATCAATGCTGCCGCCGCTGAACCGATCATGGCGCATAGCATCGGGAAGCGGTATTTTAAGTTGATGCCATACATTGCCGGCTCGGTCACCCCTAAGTAAGCGGAAATGGTTGCCGGCACCGAAATTTCACGCTCGTTCAGTTTTTTGCTGATTAATACGATACCGAATACCGCTGAGGCTTGTGCGATATTAGATAGTGCAATCAACGGCCAAACCGGCGTGCCGCCCAGGCTTTGGATCATCTGCATATCAATTGCCAAGGTGGTTTGATGAATCCCGGTGATCACCAGCGGTGCATACAGGAAACCAAATAAAGCCGCACCAATCGGGGCAAAGCTGCCGGTCATGGCCGCTTTCACCGCAATTGCCACCCCGTTACCGATTTCACGTCCGAATGGGCCGATCAAGGCATGCGCCAAGAATACCGCAATGATCAATGAGCAGACCGGCACAATCACCAGATTCAAATAATCTGGTATAATCCGTTTAAAACCACGTTCGATCCACGCCAATGCCATCCCGGCTAAAATAGACGGAATCACTTGCGCCTGATACCCGACTTTATCAATGCTAAACCAACCGAAATCCCATACTTCCGGTACTTGTGATCCCAAACCATAGGAGTTCATCAATTGTGGAGAGACCAACGTGACCCCCAATACAATGCCTAAAATCGGTGAACCGCCCATTTTTTTGACCGTTGACCAACAGATGCCGACCGGCAGGAAGAAGAAAATTGCTTCACCCAACAACCATAAAAAGTCATAAATAGTTTTCCACATTGGTGAGGATTGCACCAACGTTTGTCCGTCGGACATCGGAATATCACCGATCACATTGCGGAAACCTAAAATCAAACCACCGCTGATCAGCGCTGGCAACAACGGAATAAAAATCTCTGCAAAATGTGAAATTACTTTTTCATGCCATTTCATATTCTGCCGTGCTGCTACTTTAGCCGCCTCTTTATCAGCGGAACTGAGATTAGTCTGTTTTAGCAATTCTTGATAGTAATCGCTCACTTCCGGCCCGATCACCACTTGGAACTGCCCGGCATTGGTGAAACAACCTTTCACCATTGGCAACTGTTCCAACGCTTTCACATCGGCTTTAGCCGTGTCGTTTAATACGAAGCGTAGGCGGGTAATGCAATGGGTGACGGTTGCAATATTATTTTTACCACCGACTAATTCAATGAGGCGGCTGACGTTTTGCGGATCCAGTTTTTTTGCCATGATTTTTCCTTAAGCAATTTTATTAAAATAACGCTCAGATTTTAGACTTGTTTATTTTTTTATCAATGGGAACGTTCCCAAATGGTGATCGGGATCACGAATTGAACATAAAAAACCGATACCGATTCAGAAATGTGAATCGGTATCGATTTTTGGGTTTATTGCTACGCTTTTTCCGACCGTAAGCCTTCTTGGCGTAAGTAATTATTCAGTTTTGCTAAAGCATGTTCTTTTTGTGCCTCAGGCAACTGCGAAACATGAATATTTTTGAGGGCGGCAACTAAATTCCAATAAAAATCCAAATTGATTGAAAAACCCTGTTTTTTAGCCAAAATATAAGCTTTTTCTGCGCCGATACGACGTAGTTGGTTCACATCAGTAATATTTACCTTTAATAATAAACGTTCGTGTTTTATACTGAGATTCGGTAGCTCTTTAATCCGTTTTTTGCGAGCAAGTTGAAAGTCAATTTTTTGTTGTTTGACTTGTTCGATCGATTGGTGTAAAAATTCACGATACAGTATATCGTTTTCAGTAATCGTTTGTGGTAAGCGATAATAACGGGAAAGAGAAAGCGCGTTGTTACTGCTAGCTAAGCAGGGAGCCGCACCATATCGCTCCAATTGTTGTGCCAAATCACCTTCGGCACGCAAATAGAATACACCGGATTGCATAATGCCGAACAGATGATTATTTTGATAAAATCCATATCCAGAAAATAAACTATTAACCGTAACGTCTTTAATTAAACGATCCAATTTTTTTCGAATCAAATAAGTATGTTGTTTTATATGATTATTCATAAGTAATTCCTCCATCTCAAGGCTAAATTTAAGTGGCGGAATTATATTAATTTACACAATAAAGTATCGGATTGAATAAATAATTTATTTTGTGATACGTATTCCTAAAATAATTTTTTCTTTTTAATTTTTAACCTGAACTTCATAATAAATGGAGTTTTTTCTCAGTGGTGTAAGTTTTCAGTACGACAGACCCTAGCGTATTTTTGAAAATAATACTTGCATAATAAAAAAGGATTCAGTATGTTAAACACAACTGATTGATAAGGAACTGAACAATGAATTTTAGTCGTACCGCAACTCACCATCATCACACCTGATATTTCTTTCAGGCTCGTGGTGTTGCTTGGAAGATAAGCCTCTTCCGAGTCATGTACGATGAAGCAATGACAACCCCTCGGAAGGATACTTTCGAGGGGTTTTGTTTTTTTAGGTTTGAATTTTAAGGAAATCATTATGTTAGATAAAAAAAGACTGCGGATTGCGATGCAAAAATCCGGACGTTTAAGTAAAGAATCGCAAGAGTTGCTGAAACAGTGCGGGGTGAAAATTAATTGGAATGAGCAACGCCTGATCGCCTATTCGGAAAATATGCCGATTGATATTCTGCGGGTGCGTGATGACGACATTCCGGGGTTAGTCTTCGACGGTGTCGTTGATCTGGGCATTATTGGCGAAAACGTGTTGGAAGAGGAAGAGTTGGGACGTCTGTCTGCTGGGGATAAGGTGCAATATAAAATGCTGAAACGCCTAGAGTTTGGTGGCTGTCGCTTATCCTTAGCTGTGCCGCGTGATGTTGTTTATACTAGCGTGCAGGATCTCACCGATGCCCGTATCGCTACGTCATACCCGAACTTGCTGAAACGTTATATGCAGGAAGAAGGTGTGCCGTTCAAGAACTGTCTGTTGACCGGTTCGGTGGAAGTTGCCCCAACGGCTGGTTTAGCTACGGCAATTTGCGATCTGGTCTCTTCCGGCGCCACGTTGGAAGCCAACGGTTTGCGTGAAGTGGAGATTATTTATCAGTCCAAAGCTTGCTTAATCCAACGTGCTGTGGAGTTGAGCGATGAAAAGCAAGCGTTGGTGGATAAGCTGCTGACCCGTATCCAAGGGGTGCAGCAAGCCAGTGAAAGCAAATACATTATGTTGCATGCGCCGAAAGACAAGCTGGACGCCATTACCGCACTTTTACCCGGCGTCGAACACCCGACGATTTTACCGTTGGCGCACGATGACAGCAAAGTAGCCATGCACGTGGTCAGCCAAGAAAACCTGTTCTGGGAGACTATGGAAGAGTTGAAAGCCGTTGGCGCCAGCTCAATTTTGGTGATGCCGATTGAGAAGATGATGGGTTAAGTTCTATTGTATCAATAACTTGTTACCGACAGCGACTAATGTCGCAATCGGTTACGCAT